>DAORHY010000022.1:0-20532 GCA_035438225.1 Bacteroidia bacterium | reverse complement strand
GGATGGGCTTTACCGGAAGAAAATACATTTGACAGAAAAGATTTTCAGGATGAACTTGATAGTGAAATGTTGTATAATATTCTTGAGAAAGAAGTCATTCCGTTATATTATGACAGAAACAAAGATGGCGTTCCTCCCAGGTGGGTGGATATGATAAGACATTCCTTCGCTGAAATCGTTCCACGTTTCACTACTCACAGGATGATTGATGAATACATCCACAAATACTATGTTCCTTTATTTCAACGGAGCAAAAAAATCGTGAAAGAGAATTTCAAGGAAGTAAGGGAGTTGTCAGAGTGGAAGCGACATGTGATTGCGAATTGGGGACTGATAAAGATTATCGATACCGTTGTTCACGATTCTGCACAAAGACCCTTGCCTCTGGGAGAAGAGTTTCATGCTGAAATCGTCCTAAGCCTGGGCTATCTCAAGCCTGAAGACATCGGAGTGGAAGTGTTGTTCATTCAAAAGAATGGGAAGCATGAGCAAAGGGAGATTATTTTTAAGAAAGAACTCACGATCGGACATACAGCCCGCCGCCGGGCCACCTATGAAACCACATTTCCGGTGACTCAATCCGGTGTATTCGAATATGGATTCCGGATTTTCCCTAAGCACCATCTGCTCCCGAACAAAATGGAATTTAACCTGGTGAAATGGGTGTAGTTTCTCTGAACTAAAAGTAGAATGAAAAAGGGGATTTGCTGTTCGTGCAAATCCCCTTTTGGTTCTTTCACTCAGCATTCACTCAGACTGATGGGAACAGCCGTAGCCAGTCCGCCTTCTGCGGTTTCCTTAAATTTATGGTTCATGTCAAGAGCGGTATGCCACATGGTTTTAACCACATCATCTAACGATACTTTAGCATTGGATGGGTCGCTGTTCAAAGCCAACTGAGCAGCAGTAATAGCTTTCATCGCGCCCATAGTATTGCGTTCGATACACGGAATCTGTACCAGTCCGCGAATCGGATCGCAGGTGAGACCGAGGTGATGTTCCATGGCAATTTCAGCAGCCATCATGGCTTGTTGCGGACTTCCTCCCATTCGCTCTGTCAGGGCTCCGGCAGCCATGGCAGAGGAAACGCCAATTTCAGCCTGACAGCCACCCATGGCGGCAGAAATGGTTGCACCCTTTTTAAAAATACTTCCGATTTCTGAAGCAGTTAACAGAAAGCGCACCAATTCGTCTTCGATAAATGGCTTATTTTCTTTTTCAGGTGAAACATTTGTACAGACAAATAAATAATAATACATCAGTACTGCAGGAATTACACCTGCAGCTCCGTTTGTTGGTGCAGTAACGACTCTGCCGAAGGAAGCATTCTCTTCATTCACAGCTAGTGCAAAACAGGTTACCCAGTCAAGAATATAGTTAAAATTATTTCCTCCGGAACGGATGGCGCTTATCCATTCTTCTAAAGAAGAATAGGATCTGTTTCCGATCAGCTTCTTGTTTAATTCAGCAGCCCGTCGTGTTACTTTTAATCCTCCAGGTAATTCACCGGAGGCATGACACCCGCGGTAAATACATGCGGTCATGACCTTCCAGATATTCATCACACCGGAACGAACGTCCGATTCACTGCGCCAGCTATCTTCATTTTCAAAAACAACCTGGGAAACAGATAAGCCCTGTTCTTTGCAATGCATCATCAATTCTGCGGATGTGTTCACAGGGTATTTCAGCACCACTCTGCGGTTGGATTGTCCGGGTACTTCGCCTTCTTTGACCACAAATCCCCCTCCAACCGAGTAATACGTTTCCTCAAAAACAGAAGCATCATTCATCCGTGCAGTAATTGTCATGGCATTCGGATGGTAGGGCAAACTTTTTGTAAAATTAAATATCAGGTCTTTGGCAGGATCAAAGTCAATCCGCTTTCCGGCAGCAAGATTCAGTTTCTTGTCCAGAAAAATTGCGTTTACCACAGGAGTGATGCTGTTGACATCGAAAGTAACCGGATCGTAATCACACAACCCGAGTTGGATCGCAATGTCTGTTCCGTGTCCTTTTCCTGTCTTTGCAAGTGAGCCGAATAATTGTACCTGAATTCCGATTATTGAATCCAGAATTTGGTTCTTTAGCAAGGACTCAAGGAATTGCCGTGCGGCGCGCCAAGGTCCGAGGGTATGTGAACTGGAAGGTCCGATACCAATTTTAAACATGTCAAATACGGAAATCTGCTCTTGCTCTGTCATGGGATTTATACTGGCAAAAGTAGGAAGGAAATGATGAACTGAAATCCCGATAGTTTGATTTATCAGAAAGTTTTGCCGGGTTCTAAGGAGCCAGTTTGGTAGCTCATATTCTTCCCATTCCCTGATTTTTTGTTCAGCCTTTTCCGGACTCCCGGATGGCGTAATCCTGTTAAAGAATGCTAAATGTCCCATTTTCAGCAAAATAAATCTGTTTTTTCCTGTAACTTTCGGATCTTCAGATCGTCCCATATTCAGATTCCTCACACGGGAACCTATGACCACAGCAGATTATAATCTTTGCGTTGACCAACATGCCGATGGCGTGTATCGATTCATCCTTAAAAACATAAAGGATGAAGATGAAGCACGCGATGTAGTGCAGGATGCCTTCGAAAAAATGTGGAGGAATGTGGAAAAGGTAGAAGGAAGCAAGGCTAAAAGTTATCTTTTTACAACTGCTTATCATACGATGATTGATCGGATCAGGAAGAAGAAACATACCAGTGATTATACAGAAGTTACGGAAGACAGCTTATTTCATACGGAACAGTACACGGATGTTAAGCAGGTGCTTCACAGGGCAATCAACCTGCTCCCTGAAAAACAAAAAGCAGTGTTGACTCTCCGTGATTTTGAAGGATACAGTTACGATGAAATTGGTAAAATCACCGGCATGAGTGAATCACAAGTTAAAGTGTATATCTACCGTGCACGATTATTTTTGAAAGAGTATATCGGATCGCTGGAAAGAGTGGTTTAAACGGTAATACAAAGTGAATAGTTTTTTGGAGTTTATTAGAAAAAAATAATTCCTCTAAATCAACAATCAACCAATAATCCCAATGCTCTCCCGTTCGAACTACGAAATATATTTCCTCGATTTTTACGATGGAAACCTGACCGAAAGTCAGCGTAGGGAACTCATGGCATTTCTTGATCAGAATCCGGATCTGAAAGAAGAGTTTGATGGTTTTGTGAATGTATTTGTTGAACCGGATGTGACTACAACTTTCAGTAACAAAGAAAGTCTGAAAAAAACTGAATCGATAAATCAGCAGAATTACAAAACCTGGCTGGTAGCATACTTTGAGCAAGATCTCACGGCCACTCAAATGGAAGAAGTGAATCGCTTTCTTGATTCGAATCCTTCCTGTAAAACGGACCTCGATCTGATTCGTCAGACCCGAATCGTTCCGGATACCCGAATCGTTTTTAAAAATAAATCTTCCTTGCGCAAGGGCGGCAAAGTGATATCCATTTCTTCGCTGATGAACCGCTCCATGGCTGTTGCGGCTACTATTTTGCTCCTCTTTGTTTCAATTTACATTTTCAGGCAGCATCGCAATTCAAATTCCGAAGTGGCGGAAAAGAATGCAAGACCTGTTGTACTTCCTCCGGTAAAAATTAACCCGAAGGATTCCGTGAATGATAACCTGAACAGGGAATCAATGGAAAAGCAACTGCCGGGTGCTGAAAAGAAACCTGCACAACTGTTTGCTGCGAATGAAAAAAAATCATTCAATTCCTCCGGACAGAAAATTCAGCCGGAAGTTGAATCACCGCTAACAAGTTCGGAAGTTGTACAGCAAATCCCTGAAAAGCAGGATACTGTTGATAAAATGCATCAATCAACTACTGAGCCTTCATACGCTCAGAACAACATCCCGGTCGTCAGAGGAACCCCCTCCGAACAGGATCTCCGCAAAGTGTTCAGTGAGGAAGATATGAAAGACCTTGGACTCACATCCAATTCACCGGCTCAGTCTGTACAGTCTGATTTCTGGACACTGGCATCCAAAGGCGCTCACCAATTGAGTAAGTCCACCGGCAAGGAAATCTCACTGCAGAAATCCAGGGATGTAGTTGACGATGCAACCACATATGCACTTGCGCTTGGAAAATTTTCGATTTCACACACAAAGAGTGTTGAGTAAATGAATGGATACGCCGGGAGCATATCCCAATATCCTAAGCGATATTTTCAGTTTGTTTTTTTATTATAAACTATTTATTTGCTCCTGTAACTATTCCGTATCGCAAGGCGTCTTATTCATACAAACAAGCAAACAAATAAAAACTATATTTTATGTTTCGTCAATTATTCATAGCAGGTCTGTTGCAACTAGGTTGTTTCACTGCATTTTCTCAGTCCATGGAGACACGTCAGGTGGACCCTTTTACAGGCATAAAAATTGAATCCATGGCAATGGTTCACCTTCGGCAGGCGGATGCCCAATCTGTGCAAATCGTCAATAAGGGCATAGCCAGCCGTGTTGAAACCAGTGTAATGAACAGTATACTTCAAATTGATGGCAGCCCGGATGCTGAACTCTATGTTTCCTTACCCCGGTTAGAGCGCGTCAGCATTCAGGGGCGGGGGGAAGTCCAGGGCGATACGCCTTTCACCGGAGATGCAATGCGATTTGAAATCGGCGGAGATGGGAAAATTACAATGGAAGTACATGCCAAACTTGTAAACGCAGATATTTCCGGATTAGGAAAGATCGTCCTGAAAGGAACTGCAGAGCGTGCCGAGCTGACTATTTCCGGCTCCGGGAAAGTGGATGCAATTGATCTGACAGTGGCCACTTGTAAAGCTACAATTTCCGGATTGGGAAAATGTTTAATTGATGTAACCGATGACCTGGATGCGCAAATTAGCGGCAGCGGTACCGTTTCTTATAAGACTCCACCGAAGAACATTCAGCGTACAGTATCCGGTGTTGGAAAGATCACTGATTCGAATGCGGGCACGGCGAAGGCGGATACAACACATCTCACATTTGGGACAACCGAAGTGTTGATCATTGGGAAAAAGGATTCTGTTAAAACACATAAAAAACAAGAGTCCAGGCCGATCTGGGGTGGTTTCGAAATGGGATTTAATTCCTGGGTAAATGCAGATGGCAAGTTTGAAGTCCCTGCAGGATATAACGGACTGGACCTGCGTGAAGAGAAATCAATTTCAGTTGGATTGAACCTTTTTCAGAAAAATATTCGTCTGGGAAAAAGTAATGTCTGGTTCATGACCGGCCTTGGAGTCACATGGAACAATTACCGGCTGAAGAAAAATGTTACACTGAATACGACGGATCCGATATCAACTTCAATGGATACAACTTCTGATTTCAAATACATCAAGTCTAAGTTAGTGGCTAGTTACCTCATGGCCCCCCTGATGTTTGAAGTGTTTACGAGCAAGAAAATGAAAAATGCGTTCCATATTGGCGCAGGTGCACTTGTTGGTGTACGTCTGGGTTCACATACAAAAATGAAATACGAACAAGGCGATAATGTCCACAAACCGAAAACATATGACACGTTTAACCTGAATCCATTCCGGTACGGAGTTCGTGTAGCGGCAGGTTATGGCCACTTCAATGTCTTCGCTGATTATTACATGAGCACTGTCTTCAAAGATAAACAGGGTCCGACATTGTATCCTGTCAACGTCGGAATTACTTTGGCAGGCTGGTAAAAAAAGTAAATTCCCCCTCCCCTAAATTAATTTTAAAATTGACTGCAATGAAAAAACACTTGCTCTCGCTCTTTTTCGTCTTCGTGTCCATTACAGTATTCGGTTGTGGAATAGAAGGTTCCGGTAATGTGATTACCGAATTACGAAATCTTCAATCTTTTACAGGAATTGATTTGAGAAACACCGCGAATGTGTACATCACCCGGGGTGATGTACAGGAAATAAAAATTGAAGCGGAAGACAATATAGTGCCACTCATATTTACTGAAATTAAAAACGATGAACTTGTAATTCGCTGTCAGGAAGATATTCATACCACCCGTGCGGTGAATATATTTATCACTGTGAAGAATTTGTGCCTGATGGAACTTTCCGGTTCCGGAAGCATGGTGACCCGCAGCTTTTTCTCATGTGATCACATGAACGTTCGTCTCTCCGGTTCTGGTGATATAAAGGCCAGTATCAATACGAAGTCGCTGAAAGCTACTTTGGCGGGTTCCGGAAACATGGAATTGAATGGAAGTGCGGCGGAATCGGATGTGCGCATCAGTGGTTCCGGAGATGTCAACGCACAGCAGATGCGTTCGTTTACAAGTGCAGTCTCAATTAGTGGAAGTGGTTCCGGAAAAGTGGATGTTGCGAACGACCTCACAGTGAATATCACAGGCAGCGGTAATGTACTTTATCTCTCTGAACCCGGACATATACAGTCGCGAATTACCGGATCGGGCGCAATACAAAAAATTTGAATCGTATCAGGGAAGGGATGTTATTTTTGAAGAGAATTTCATAGTTGCATCTGGCACTTGTAATTTACAGATGATTACTATGAAATTCTTTCTTTTCAGATTTTCCCGGTCTTAATGTCATCCACGACCGACGGATCAAGTAGAGTAGTGGTGTCTCCTAAATTTTCCATTTCTCCTTCTGCAATTTTTCGGAGAATCCTGCGCATTATTTTCCCACTGCGCGTCTTGGGCAAACCGCTGACAAATTGAATTTTATCCGGCCTGGCAATTGGGCCGATAATCCGACTTACGGTCAATGCAATGTCCTGCCGCGTGAGATTTTCATCGCCATGCGTACCATTATAAATCACATAAGCGTATATACCCTGTCCTTTGATGTCGTGCGGGTATCCGACAACTGCACTCTCAACAACACCGGCATGCATGTTAATTGCGTTTTCCACTTCTGCAGTTCCAATACGGTGTCCGCTTACATTCAGTACATCATCAACACGACCGGTGATCCTGTAATTTCCGTATTCATCCCGGAGACATCCATCACCGGTAAAATACAGTTTTGGATACGTTGCAAAATAATTCAATCTGCAACGTTCATGGTCTCCGTAGGTTGTGCGAATTGAGGATGGCCATGGAAAACGAATGCACAGATTGCCACTGACATTATTGCCTTCAATTTCTTTCCCGTTTTCATCAACCAGTACAGGTTGAACCCCCGGCAAGGGAAGTGTGGCAAAGGACGGCTTGCCGGGAGTAATGCCGGCCATATTCGAAATCATGATACCGCCGGTTTCTGTTTGCCACCAGGTGTCGACAATCGGACATTTTTTCTTTCCGATAAATTCATCGTACCAATGCCATGCTTCTTCATTGATTGGTTCACCCACGGTTCCAAGAACCTTCAGAGAGGATAAATCTTTATCCTGCAAAGGTCCCAATCCGAAACCCATGAGGGAACGCAGGGCAGTAGGGGCGGTGTACAATATGTTTACGCGGTATTTATCTACTACATCCCAGAACCGGCCGGCATCCGGCCAGGTGGGTACTCCTTCAAAAAGCAATGTTGTTGCACCGGCTCCGAGCGGGCCATAAACAATATAACTATGGCCTGTAATCCATCCGATGTCGGCAGTGCAGAAATGTATATCTCCCGGTTTGTACTGAAATACATTGACGAAGGAATAAGTTGTGTACACCATATATCCGCCGCAAGTGTGAACTACGCCTTTTGGTTTGCCTGTCGATCCGGAAGTGTAAAGGATGAACAGTTCATCCTCCGAATCCATCTCTTCTGCAGGGCAATCCGGGTTCCCCAAGGTTTCAACTTTTTTAATTTCATCTTCCCACCAGACATCCCGCCCTTTAATCATGCTCACGGGGGTGCGTGTACGGGTAAGAACAATCACTCGCTTTACAAATTTGCACTGCACCAATGCGTCATCGATGACACTCTTCAACGGAATTTCTTTATTCCCCCGGAAAGCCCCATCACAGGTGACTATGAATTCAGCGCGTGCATCCTGTAAACGGTCTGCAATGCTTTGTGCGCTAAATCCGCCGAAGATTACCGAATGCACAGCTCCGATGCGCGCACAGGCTAATACTGCGATGGCCAGTTCGGGCACCATACCCATGTAAAGGCAGACACGGTCACCTTTTTTAGCTCCATTGTTCTTCAGCACATTCGCGAACTGGACAACTTTGGAGTGAAGATCACGATAGGTAATAACACGATGGTGTTCTTCCGGATCGTTCGGTTCCCAAATGATTGCCGGTTTGTTGCCAATAGTACCAAGGTGTCGGTCCAGACAATTTTCCGTGATGTTGAGTTTTCCTCCCTCAAACCATTTTATCGAGGGTTCTGTGAAATTCCAGTCCAGGACCTTATCCCAACGCTTGCGCCAATAGAAATTTGATGCAACATCTGCCCAGAAACCTTCAGGGTCATTTACACTTTTATGGTAGGCAGATTGGTACTCATCAGGGGTCCGGATCTGGTATGGATAAGACATAAATCTCTTGTTTAGCAGGATAAATGTAAAAGAATCCTGCTTGTTCTCCATGGAATTTCCGGAGAAAAATCATTTACCTCAAAAATTGAAGAAGAATTACGAACCTACCACTTCAGCTTGTTCAGAAAATTGATGTCAACCGAACCTGTATTGCGGTAGATCATGGTGAGAATTGCAAGTCCTACAGCTACTTCTGCTGCGGCTACTGCCATGATAAAAAATACGAATACCTGTCCTGACGGGTCGGAACGATACGAAGAAAAAGCTGCCAGAAGCAGGTTCACGGCATTTAACATGAGTTCGATGCACATGAAAATAATAATGGCATTTCTGCGGAACAGTACACCGATAACACCTATGCTGAACAACAATGTGCTTAAAATGATGTAGTAATTTAAAGGAATAAGCTGGATGACCCGGGTAACGTTTTCCATATTATTTGATTTCTTTTTTGCCTAACATCACCGCACCTACCATCGCAGTGAGAAAAAGGATGGATGAAATTTCGAAGGGTAACATAAAGTCTTTATACAATACATTGCCGAGGTTTTTTATCAGGCCGATCTGACTGTCGTGTGCAGGCAGAGCCATGTTATCTGCAGCTTTCCGAAATACTCCGACAAGCACAACCATCAACAATCCACCAGCCATAGTGGCTGTTACCCGCAGCCATTTCCCTTTATGGGGTTCCGTATCTGCATTCAGGTTCAGCATCATGATCACATACAGGAAAAGCACCATGATTGCTCCGGCATACACGATGATGTGAACTGCTGCGAGAAATTGAGCATTCAGCAGCACATAGTGTCCCGCAATTGCAAAAAATGTCAGGATTAAGTAGAGTACACTGTGTACCGGGTTTTTCGATACGACTACCATCAGGGCGCTGAGAATCGCCAGGAAGGACAGGAAGTAGAAGAGGTATAAGGTCATTCGATTGATAGATAGTGGGTGGTTATTTATTGGTTGTCTGGAATTCGTCCTCCATCCAATGCTCCCCGCTCCGTATGATTAAATCTTATTGTGTGTCAACTGCTTGTTCATCTTGAAATCAAGCACTGCCTTTGTTTGTCTGCTGGAGATATCTACACGTTGATCAAGAGGTTCAACCAACTGAGATTTGCCATAAACGAATTCACTCCTTTTGAAGTCAGTCGGGACCAATTCATCAGTAAGGAAAATAGCTTCCTTCGGACATGCTTCTTCACACAATCCGCAAAAGATGCAGCGAAGCATGTTAATTTCGTAGGTAATTGCATATTTTTCTTCACGGTACATTTTTTCTTCCCCGTTTTTCCTTTCTCCGGCGACCATTGTAATGGCTTCCGCAGGACAAGATACTGCGCATAAACCGCAGGCAGTGCATCGCTCAGCTCCGTTTTCATCACGTTTGAGGACATGCTTTCCGCGGTACACCGGTGCGAATTCACGTTTTACTTCAGGATAATTAATCGTGGCTTTTTTCCGGAAGAAATGTTTTATGGTGATCATCATTCCACCAAAGACGGCGGGTAGGTAGATGCGTTCCAGTAATGACATTTCTTTTTTGGAGACGACTTTGCTGCGGTTGCTGAGAGATTGCATACGTTTTGCTTTCCGGTTAAGGCATATTAAATCAGGAAACTTTTCCGAAGAACCACATTCCCATTCCTGTCAGGAAGATATTCAGAATAGCCAGAGGAATCAGGCCCTTCCATCCCAGGTTCATCAATTGATCGTACCTGAACCGTGGGATGGTCCAGCGAACCCACATGAAGAAGAAGATGAAGAAGAATATTTTTCCAAAGAAGAACGCAGTGCCAACCAGACTAAGTGTATTTGGATCGCTGATAAACCGCCCGATGAAGGGCATATTGTAGCCGCCGAAATAAAGTGTGGCGATGACTGCAGATGAGATAAACATGTTGATGTACTCTGCAAAAAGATAGAAGCCGAGTTTCATCGAACTGTATTCTGTATGGTAACCTCCTACCAGTTCGGTTTCACATTCCGGCAAATCAAAGGGTGCGCGGTTTGTTTCTGCAAATGCACAAATCAGGAAGATCAGGAAGCCCAGGGGCTGATAAAATATATTCCAGTGGGCACCTGGTTGGCCTTCTGCAATTTCACGGACGCTCAAAGTACCGGTCATCATCACCAATGCGATGATGGAAAGTCCCATGGCTACTTCATAGCTGATCATCTGTGAAGATGCCCTCAGTGCACCCAGCAGGGAATATTTGTTGTTAGAGGCCCAGCCGCCGATCATGATTCCATACACACCGATGGAAACCACGCCAAATACATAGAGGATGCCGATGTTAACATCAGCAACCTGCATCGGATAAAATGTCCCGCCAATTGTTAGTCCACTGCCGAAAGGAAGCACAGCACTGGTCATGAGACAGGTGGCCATTGAAACACTTGGGCCGAGAATAAACAACCATTTATTCGATAGGTCCGGAATAATTTCTTCCTTCATGAACATTTTAATTCCATCGGCTACCGGCTGCAGGATTCCGAAGGGTCCGGCACGATTTGGTCCGAGACGGTCCTGCAGGAAACCGGCAACTTTTCGTTCAGCATACGTGGAATACATTGCAATCACCAGGGTAATCGAAAAAATGATGACGATGAGGATGAGGCTGTACAGGAGAGCGGGTGTAAACATGAGGGAGAAAAATTATTTTTTAGTATCCAATTGCCAGTGTGCAGGAACAGCCTGCACTGCATTCAAAAGTGGCTTGTGTGCCGGTTCTGTGAGCGTGTAATGGTTTTGTGAAATAACACTATGACGGCTGATTTTTGTCGGTCCTTCGATGACCCAGTCTTTTGTGTTCTTTTTGTCATAACGGCATTCGTTACAAATCCATCCCGGTTTTCCATCCGGAAGATCTTGCACCTCGCCGTATGCATCTCTTCTTACAGTAACTCTGAATACTTCCTCGCCTTTCATCCACAACCTCACCCTGCCACTGCATTTCGGACAGTCGCGATGAGCATCCACCGGATTCACGTTCCATACACGGCTCTTAAAGCGGAATGTTTTGTCGGTAAGTGCTCCAACCGGACACACATCAATCATGTTGCCTGAAAAGTCGTTATCGATGGCTTGTGTGATATAGGTACTGATTTCCGCTACATCTCCACGATTCATCACGCCATGCACACGGCCATCAGTAATTTGTTCTGCAACCTTTACACAACGATAACACAGAATGCAGCGCGTCATGTGCAATTTTATTTTTTCACCAATATCAATTTTTTGAAATGTGCGCCGGCTGAATTCATAGCGTGTGCGGGCAAGTCCGTGCGCATAGGTGAGATCCTGCAGATCACATTCCCCTGCCTGATCGCAAATGGGGCAATCCAGTGGATGGTTGATCAGAAGGAATTCGACGACACCGGCTCTGGCTTCCAGCAAATCAGGAGCTGTTTGGTTCTGTACTTCCATTCCATCCATGACGGGAGTCCGGCAGGAAGCGACCGGTTTAGGCATCGGACGCGGATCTTTTTCCGAACCTTTGGTGACTTTTACAATACAAGTACGGCAATAGCCTCCGCTGGTTTTTAATTTTGAATAATAACACATTGCAGGAGGAACAACATCCCCTCCAATCATACGGGCAGCTTGCAAAATAGTCGTTCCATCCGGAACTTCAATCGTGTGGCCATCAATAGTGACTTTCGCCATATTTTGTTTTTCTTTTCTTCGCACTCTTTGCGTCTATGCACGAAATGGTTTCACTCAAAGACGCAAAAAGCGCAAAGCTTTTATTGACTATGCTTCAACAAGATTGTTCAAGCGGTAATAGTGCTTAACATCCTTGATGCTTTTTGGATTCTTTATATACTCTTCAAATTCTGAACGGAAGTGTCGAATGGCTGCGGCAACAGGCCATGCAGCTGCATCGCCGAGAGGACAGATTGTTTTGCCTTCGATTTTTCCCTGGATGTCCCAGAGTAAATCAATATCGTTCATGGTTCCGTGCCCATCCAGGATGCGGTGGAGAATTTTTTCCATCCAGCCGGTTCCTTCGCGGCAAGGACTGCATTGTCCGCAAGACTCATGATGATAGAACCGGGTGAAATTCCAGAGGTTTTTCACAATGCTGGTATCTTCGTCCATCACAATAAAACCTCCGGAACCTAACATTGTACCCGTAGCAAATCCCCCGTCGGCAAGCGACTCGTAGCTCATCAGCCGAGGTTCGCCTTTGGCTGTTTTCAGGATCAGGTCGGCCGGAAGAATGGGAACAGATGAACCTCCTGCAACCACTGCTTTCATCTTTTTTCCGCCGCGGATTCCGCCGCAATATTCTTCAGAGAAAATAAATTCTTCAACAGGAACACCCAGATCAATTTCATAAACACCGGGTTTGTTGATGTGACCGGAAGCAGAAATAAGTTTGGTTCCTGTACTTTTTCCAATACCGATTTTTGCATATTCGTCTCCGCCGTCATTTACAATTGGAACCACGGCAGCAATCGTTTCAACATTATTGACAACAGTGGGGCAGCCATACAGCCCGGCGACAGCAGGGAAGGGAGGTTTTATACGGGGATTTCCACGCTTGCCTTCCAGTGATTCGAGTAAGGCTGTTTCTTCTCCACAGATATAAGCACCAGCACCAAGCTGAACATACAAATCAAGAGAATAATCAGTCCCTACTATATTTTTTCCTAACCAGCCGTTCGCATAGGCCTCTTCAATGGCTTTTTCAAGAATCCTGGCGACATAATAATACTCTCCGCGGATGTAGATATACGATGTATTTGCACCCAATGCAAAACTGGAAGTAATCATCCCTTCAATCAAAAGGTGAGGAATGCGTTCCATGAGGTAACGGTCTTTGAATGTTCCGGGTTCCGATTCGTCTGCATTGCAAACAAGGTAACGCGCTACTCCCGGAGGTTTTGCCAGGAAACTCCATTTCATTCCGGTCGGGAAACCCGCGCCGCCGCGGCCGCGAAGTCCTGATTTTTTTACTTCTTCAACCACAGCCTCAGGGGTCATCGTCTTCAATGCTTTTTCAACGGAAGCATATCCGCCGGTACTGCGGTAAACATCATAGCCCCGGATCCCGGCGACATGATCGTTTTTTAACAATAGTTTCTTTCCCATATCTTACAGCGTACGTGGTTCGGGTTGATCGGTATAAGCTTTGCGTTTGCCCTCACTTTTTAGCCGGGTCACCAGCTGATCTATTTTTTCAAGATTGAGATTCTCATGGTAATCCGCTCCAACCTGCAGCATCGGTGCAGTTCCACAGGATCCAAGACACTCCACAGTTTTCAGGGTGAACATTCCGTCAGCTGAAGTTTCACCGACTTTTATATTCAGTTTTTTCTCAAGGTGGCGGATGACATCTTCAGCTCCCAGTAGCCAGCAAGAACTGGTACGGCAGACTTCGATCAGGCATTTGCCAACCGGTTTGAGATTAAACATGGAATAAAAAGAGGCGACTTCGTAAACTTCTATCGGCTGAATCTTCAGGATGGAAGCAACATAGTCCATTACGGGAACACTCAGCCATCCGTCAAATTCTGCCTGTGCGATGTGGAGAATTGGGATCAGGGCAGATTTGTGTTTTCCTTCCGGGTAACGTTTCATCATCCGCTGAACCAGCGACATGGATTCATCACTGAAACGAATCTCTTTCATTTGGTAATTTTTATTGGTTGACAGGACATGCACTCCTCCTGATTTTGACTACAATTTAATATCTAAGAACAAATAACTACCGGTTACCAGCCAACCACCGGCCCACATCTCCCTCACGCATCCAGCTCTCCCGCAATTACATTCATCGAACTCATTGTCAGAATTGCGTCACTGAGGTATCCGCCTTTGATCATCTCCGGATACGCCTGGTAATAGATGAAACAGGGGCGACGTAAGTGCAAACGGAAAGGTTGCCGACCGCCATCGCTGATAAGGTAGAATCCAAGTTCGCCGTTTCCACCTTCAACACAATGATAAACCTCGCCAACCGGAACATCCGTTTCTCCCATCACAATTTTAAAGTGATAGATGAGTGCTTCCATATTGTTGTACACATCCTCTTTTGGCGGAAGGTAGAACGATGGGATATCGGCATGAAATGAAGTTTTGTCTTCCAGTTTGTCGAGTTTCTCAATCGCCTGACGGATAATACTCAGACTCTGCCACATTTCTTCATCGCGAACCATGTAGCGGTCATAGGTGTCTCCTTGTGTGCCAACAGGGATGTTGAAATCAAACTCCTCATAGGAAGAATACGGATTCATCACGCGTACATCGTAATCCACACCCGCAGCACGCAGGTTGGGTCCGCTGAAACTGTAGTTCAATGCTCTCTCAGCGGTGATTGGCCCACAACCGATGGTGCGGTCCATAAATATTCTGTTCCTGTTGAGCAGGTTTTCAAATTCCTTCAGGGCAGAAGGGTATTCGAGTACAAAGTCTTTTATTTTTTTCCAGGCAACGTCGGGGAAATCACGTTCGAATCCGCCGATACGTCCGATATTCGTGGTGAGTCTTGCGCCGCATATGGCTTCGAAGATTTCGTAGATTTTTTCACGCCATTGGAACAAATACAGAAAACCAGTCATCGCTCCGGTATCCACACCAATGACAGTGTTGCAAACGATATGATCTGCGATACGGGAAAGTTCCATAATGATGATGCGCATGTATTCCACACGCTTCGGTAATTCTGCCTTGATCAGTTTTTCCACCGTCATGTGCCAACCCATGTTGTTGATGGGAGAAGAGCAATAATTCATTCGGTCGGTTATCGGTGTAACCTGGTAAAAAGGTTTGTGCTCCGCAAGTTTTTCAAAAGCCCTGTGAATGTATCCTATCGTAGGTTCTGAATCCACAATAATTTCACCATCCATTTTCAACACATTCTGAAAAATTCCGTGTGTCGCAGGATGCGTGGGACCCAGGTTGAGCGTGGTGTATTGTTTTTCTCCGGGTTTTACTTCGGTATTGAGCTCCATAATGAATAGTTTTGTGCGGATTCGTCAGGCACAAGGAATTAAGGAATCAGTTTTTTTCTGTCAAAGTCGGATGCTTTTCTGCCAAACATCGTATCGTCCTTGTCAAAACGGGTGCGGTCTTCGATTGGGTATTCTTTTCGCAAAGGATGGTAATCCATGTCCTCGACATTCAGGATGCGTTTGAGGTTTGGATGACCTTTGAATTTAAAGCCAAAAAAATCAAAGGCTTCACGTTCCATCCAGTTAGCCGCAAGAAATACCGGCGTGATTGAATCGTAATTCAGATCATTTTCCACTGTAAATGCTTTCAGGCGTAACCGCAGGTTATTCACCAGGCTGTGCAGTTGGTACATCATTCCGAAAGGTTGAGCGGTTTTAGGATAATGAAGGCCGCACATTGTGGTAAGATACCGGAACTGAAATCGTTCGTGATCGTACAGGTAGCGTACTATCGAAAGGATGGATTCTTTATGAATGGTCAGCGTACGGAAATCGTACAATTGTTCATCCTGTAAAATCTGCGCACCGAATTTTTCTTTGAGTGCAGAGATGACTTCATCAAGAGTCTGTTTTTCCATACGTCTTAGTCAATGCCGTAAGAGGCGAGGAGTGCTTTGTATTCCGGGGAATTCCGGCGTCGCAGGGATTCGCTTCCTACCAATTTCTGAATGTTTAAAATCCCGTCGATGATCTGTTCAGGGCGGGGCGGGCAACCGGGAACATATACATCCACAGGGATAATCTGGTCAATTCCCTGCAGCACAGAGTAGGTGTCAAAAATTCCACCACTGGATGCACAGGCTCCGACAGAAAGAACCCAACGCGGTTCTGCCATTTGTTCATAGACATGGTGCAATACGGGAGCCATTTTTTTTGCAATCGTTCCCATCACCATGAGCATGTCGGCCTGACGCGGAGAAAAACTTAATCGTTCTGCACCGAATCTTCCAAGATCATAGGTGGAGGCCATGGTTGCCATGAATTCAATTCCGCAGCAGGATGTCGCAAAAGGTAGTGGCCACAAAGAATTTTTTCTGGCCAAACCAACGACTTTGTCAAGTGAAGTAGCAAAAAATCCCGGCCCCTCATAACCATCCGGAGATTTGACAATTTTTATTTCCGGTGAAGTGATTATTTTTTCTGACATACAGTCTGTTTTCTAGAAGACACCGATATTGGTTACGTTGAATTTTCTCTGTTCAATCATTCTTTGGGGACGAGGGGCGTTGGGACGAGGGACAATCTTCAATCCACAATCTAAAATCTAAAATTGTGAAACCTACTCCCATTTCAGCGCTCCCTTTTTGATAATGTAATAAAATCCTGTTAATAAGAGTCCCATGAAGATCATCATTTCCCAGATTCCGGTTATCCCCAGTTCCTTGAAATTTACTGCCCAGGGATACATGAAAATAACTTCGACATCAAACAAGACAAACAGGATTGCGACCAGAAAATATTTGATCGAAAATGGAATCCGGGCATTTCCCTGCGGTTCGATTCCACATTCAAAAGTTTCCAGTTTTGCTTTTGCTTTTCGTTTGGGCCCCAATGCATGGGTGGCGAACATTACAAAAAGCACAAATCCCAGGGCAACAAAAAACTGAAGTAAAATCGGGAGGAAGTCGGAAGGCAGGTTGGTTGAGTTCATTCGCTTGGGAATCAGCGTTTTTGATGAAATTATAGGCAAATTTATGGTTTTTTTAAGTTGAATTCAGGGAATTCATAGCTTTTTTATTTGCACTATATATATAGTATAGACTGTTCATTTATTAGGTACAGCGAATCGATCAAGACACCAGTGAAACCTTGTATAAACTTTAAAAATCAAATTCTGACAAATTTTTATGCCGGTCAAAAATATTAATTTGAGAATCAGCAGCATATGACATTTAACAGGTGTTAAACAATTGTTTAAATTAAACGATTGTTTAATATTGTGGCCCGATGGGTGAGAAAATGACCAAAAGAGAGCAAATTTTAGAGGTAGCCGAGGAATTGATTGCTGAAAATGGCTTTAGCGGAACTTCTGTGCGTGCCCTGGCTGCCAAAGCTGGAATTAATGTGGCTATGATTTCCTACTATTTCGGTTCCAAAGAAAAATTATTCGAAGCACTGGTCGAGTACAGGGCTGGCTTTCTTCGCGGGAAATTTCAAACGCTGAATAAAGAAGTGGAAGATCCGATGGAAAGGATTAACCAGATGATTGACGCGTATGTCGATCGGATTTTTTCACATCACCGTTTTCACCGCATTCTGCACCGGCAAATGTTGAGTACAAAAACAACAGTCAATAGTGAAAATATCATAGGGATACTTCTGAGGAATTCTGAAGAAGTGAAAAAAGTACTGCGGGAAGGGGAGCATAAAAAAATATTTCGAAAAGTGGATGTAGAATTTACGATTGCCATGTTGATCGGAACCCTTTCCCAAATTGCGGTTTCCTGCATGTTGTCCTCCCGCATCATCGGAGTAAATCCACAAACCGAATCCATCTATGATGAATCGTACAAGGAACGAACAAAAATGTTTTTGAAAAACCTGATGCGGAATCATCTTACCGGAAATCTCTAGTACCTATAATCGTTTTGTCATGAAAATATTTCTTTCGCTGATCCTGCCGGTAACTTTTATCTTCCAGCCGGGACAAACAAATGCACAGTCTGCACAGGTTATGACCTTGCAACAAGCCATTACGAAGGGTTTGGAGTCAAGTAAATCATTAAAAGTTTCAGAAGCGAAACTTGAAATTGCCCGTGCAAAATATCAGGAAGCAGTAGATGGGGCATTGCCTTCCATCCGGCTTTCAGCGGGGTATACAAAGTTGAGTGATATTGAACAACCCAAAATTAAATTTCCAGGTACCGCTGAAGCAGTTACATTGTTTCCTGTATACACCAATAATTACCTGGCTAAACTATCGGTGAACGAAACAGTCTTTTCAGGATTTCGATTGAAATACGCAATGGAATCCCAGCGCTTGTTACAAAAAGCAGCTGAGTTCGATAGTGCAAAAGACAAAGACGATGCAGTCTTCGGAATCATCAGTGCATATTTTAACTTGTACAAGTTGAAAATTTCCGGCAGACTGATAGAAGAAAATCTCAACCAGGTCAAGGAGCATGTACGTGAAACGCAGGTTTGGGAGAAGGAAGGAATCGCCACTCACAATGATGTTCTGCGTTGGCAATTGCAACAATCGAATTTTGAACTGACAGAACTCGACATTCAAAACAATCAGGCAATTGCAAATTATAATTTCATCCTCATGCTGGGGCTCAACGAAGGGACCACAATCGAAGTGGACACAACAGAAGTTGAAAAAGTACTCAATGCCTCCACATTGGCTGATTACTTTGGCAAAGCGATCGAGAACAGGGGGGATTTGCAGGCGATGGAGATGCGTACAAAAGCAGCTGAAAATGCATACAAAGTAGCGCGAAACAGTTATCTCCCTCAGGTCGCTGTCGGGGGGAATTATTATGATGCGAGACCCAATGCCCGGGTTATTCCACCTCAGGATGAGTTCAGGTCCTCCTGGGATGTCGGGGTAAACTTATCCTGGGATCTCCTGAGTTTATATAGTAATAAGCATCTCGTTTCCGAAGCAAACGGTTGGTATCGCCAGGCAGATCAAAGCAAAAGTGCACTGGAGGATGGAATTAAAATGGAGGTTAACCAGAATTACCGCATGTTCGAACAAGCGAAGGAAAAAGTGAGAGTCATGCAGAAAGCGGTTGAACAGGCAGATGAAAACAACCGGCTCATGGATTCTCGCTTTCGCAACAGCCTTGTAACACTGAGCGACCTGCTCGATGCCAACACGATAATGTTGCAGTCGAAAATTAATCTTGCCCTGGCAAAAGCAGACGTTCAGTTGGCCTATTACCGTCTGCAAAAATCAACAGGTACAATACACTAAAGAAAATACGTATATACACTATGGAAAAACCGGATCGGAAATCAAACGGAAAAAAAATATTGCCAGTACTTTTGGGACTCGTAATTATTCTTGCGGTCTATTTTGGGATCAGTAAATACATGTATTCAATGCATCATGAAGATACCGATGATGCACAGGTGGATGGTGACATCAGCCCTGTCCTTGCCCGGGTGCCCGGCTACGTGAGCGAGATCCGTTTCGAGGAAAATCAGGTTGTCAAAAAGGGGGACACACTTGTAAAACTCGATGACCGCGATCTTCGCATTAAAGTGGAACAGGCAAAGGCGGCTGTGGAAAATGCGCAAGCCGGTGTATCAGTAGCAAACGCAAATGTCACAACAGCACAAGCCAATTACGAAACAGCAACATCATCCATCGAAAGTGCAAAAGTCAGAGTTTGGAAAGCTACTCAGGATTATACCCGGTACGAAAATTTATTGAAGGAGAAAGCCATTACGCAACAACAATTTGACGTTGCAAAAGCAGAAAAAGAAAGTGCGGAGGCTCAACTCACTATTGCAGCAAAACAACAAAGTGCCGCTTCAATGCAGATTGAAGCCGCAAACCGGCAAGTAGTAATGGCTGCTTCTGTGGTTGCCCAACGCAAGGCAGATCTTGATTTTGCAAATCTTCAATTGTCTTACGCGACAATTCTTTCTCCTGCGAATGGTAAAGCATCAAAGAAAAGTATTCAGCCGGGACAATTGGTGAACGCCGGTACTCCACTGTTTGCAATCGTTTCGGACGAAGCGTTGTATGTGATGGCAAATTTTAAGGAAACGCAAATGGAAGACATGAAGAAGGATCAGAGTGTTGAAGTCAGCGTGGATGCCTTTCCCCGCCGGAAAATAGAAGGTAAAGTGTATAGCATTTCTTCGGCAACGGGAGCAAAGTTCAGCTTGCTGCCACCCGATAATGCCACCGGTAATTTTGTGAAAGTTGTTCAACGCGTCCCCGTGAAAATTCTCCTCAAGACAGATGCAGAGGTCGCCTCTAAAATCCGTCCCGGCATGAGCGTGAAAGTGTCGGTGCTGACGAATTGATTGGTTAGTGGTGGTGCCATGTACCAGGTACCAGGTAAAGAGTACTTAGCATATCCCTAAGCATTTTCTACCTGCAGAACTCTTCACTCTTCACCCTTCACCCTTCACCCTTCACCCTTCACCCTTCACCCTTCACCCTT
>DAORHY010000021.1:0-20780 GCA_035438225.1 Bacteroidia bacterium | reverse complement strand
AAAATCCGGCTTACAAAGCAATTCCCTTTTGAAATGGCACATGCCCTGTACGGTTACGACGGTCCATGTAAAAATATCCATGGTCATTCGTATCGGCTTGAAGTTACTTTAATCGGTGAGCCTCGGGATAACCCGGAGGATGTAAAAAACGGCATGGTCATGGATTTCACGGATTTAAAAAAAATAGTCAAAACGAATATCGTCGATGTGTTTGATCATGCCCTTGTACTGAATGGCAATTCACCTCACCGTAATATTCCAGATCTTAATGAACATTTCGAAAAAGTAATTTTTGTCAGCTATCAGCCAACCTGCGAAAATTTGTTGACAGATTTTTTACAAAGAATTTTACCATTATTCCCGTCGAATGTAAACCTGCAGGTCATCCGGCTGCACGAAACAGCAACATCTTATGCCGAATGGAGAGCAGAAGACAATTGAAAATGTCATGGAAATAGAACTGATCAGAAAATACAACGTTGCCGGGCCGCGTTACACAAGTTATCCAACGGTTCCCTACTGGGATCGTTCTCCATCGACTGAAGAATGGATGCAGTTGGTGAAGGAAACGTTTACCGCTACGAATGATACGGATGGTATCAGTTTGTATATTCATCTTCCGTTTTGTGAAAGTCTTTGCACTTATTGCGGATGCAATACACGGATTACTGTGAACCACGCTGTTGAAGTTCCTTACATTGAAACTGTCCTTAAAGAATGGGAAATGTACCTCAAACAGTTTCCGGGGAAACCCCTCATCCGGGAAATTCACCTTGGTGGCGGCACACCGACTTTTTTCAGCTGCGAAAACCTTAAAAAATTAATTGTTGGAATTTTAAAAGATTCAGAAGTCGCACCCGAACACGAATTTAGTTTTGAGGGCCATCCCAACTACACCCAGGTTGAACAATTAAAAGTCCTTTTTGATCTCGGTTTCAGAAGAGTGAGTTTCGGTATCCAGGATTTCGATCAAAAAGTTCAATACATCATTCATCGCACTCAAACGTACGAGCAGGTCAAACTAGTTACTGAAGCAGCCCGTGAAATTGGATATGAATCTGTAAACTATGATCTCATTTATGGTTTGCCCCTTCAAACTATGGATACCATTATTGATACCATAGAAAAAGTTCGGACACTGATGCCGGACCGTATCGCTTTTTACAGCTATGCGCATGTTCCATGGATCAAACCCGGACAGCGCAGATTTACAGAAGACGATCTTCCGAAAGGAGAAGAAAAAAGAGCGTTGTATGAAAAAGGAAGGTTGCTGCTGGAAGAAGCCGGATATCTGGAGATTGGTATGGATCATTTCTCGCTGCCTTCAGATTCCTTATTTAAAGCGTTTTCTGCAAAGAAATTGCACCGGAATTTTATGGGTTATACAACTACGAATACACGGCTGTTAATCGGATTGGGCGTTTCCAGCATCGGTGATTCATGGACCGGTTTTGCACAAAATGTAAAGGTTTTCGAAGAGTATGTGGTAATGGTCAATGAAGGCCTGCTTCCCGTTGTCAGGGGGCACGTGCTCAGTGAAGAAGATCTCGTGATTCGCAAACACATTCTCAACCTGATGTGTCATTTTGAAACCAGTTGGGAAAACCATGCTGAACAATGCGAAGCATTTTACACAGGACTGGAGCGCCTTGATGAAATGGTAAAAGATGGTTTGGTAGTGCTTCATCCGTTTCGACTCGAAGTAACCGAATTGGGCAGGGCTTTCGTAAGAAATATTTGTATGGCAATGGATGCCCGCTTGTGGAGGAAACAGCCCGAATCCCAGATTTTTAGTCAGACAGTTTGATTTCTGTTATGTAATGGGTAGAATTTTCCGGGATTGAGAATGGGCTTTCGGCTCGCTTCTTCGCTTGCCCTGAACCTGCTCATGTACTATCTTCGCCGTCCTTAATGGCCAGGCTTTTAATCATCTGTATTTTCTTTTCCTTTCTTTCTCCCCTCCGGCTTCTTGCAGAATCACCGGCGGCTGATACTTTACCGGAATCCGGGACTTCACGGTTCCTGGTTTTTCCATTTGCAATCCGGTCGCCGGAAACCAGGTGGGGAATTGGTTTGGCTTCGGCCTTTTTTTTCAAAGCAAATCAAAAAGAAAAGGACTTAAGGACATCTGATGTCAGCTTGATCGCTTTGGGAACCCAACGGGAACAATTGGTACTTGTCCTGAATACAACAGTTTTTTCATCAATGGAAAAAAGGATTTTCAGGATGCAGGCGTCTTACAGTTATTATCCGGACAAAACCTGGGGTATTGGAAATCATTCCCAGGAAATTGACGAAGAGAGTTATGATTACAAACAGTTCTTCGTAAATCCTCAAATGATGCACCGCATCGCAGGTAATCTGTACATCGGCGCCAGTTATGAATTTCAAAGAATTCAGGATTTTAAATACAAAACAGGTGGAGTCATTGAGAGGCAAAATATTTCGGGAAAAAACGGGGGTGTTACAAGCGGATTTGGTTTACTGCTCACATGGGATACACGAAACAATGCCTACAGTCCAAACCATGGTTTTTTCTCAGAATTGAATTTCACTTCTTTTGATAATGAAATCGGTAGTGATTTCAGTTTTACCTCCCTTTCACTGGATGTACGCAAGTTCATTCCCTGGAGAATCAACAGTGTCCTTGCCCTACAAGGAGTGTTTAAACTTTGTCAAGGTGATATTCCCATTCGGAACCTTTCCATGCTTGGCGGAACAGAAATGATGCGCGGATATTACAAAGGCCGTTTTACAGACAAAGGGCTTGCAACTCTTCAGGCAGAGTGGAGGCAGTATTTGTTCTGGCGACTGGGAGTAGTCGGGTTTGCTTCCGTTGGAGAAGTAGCCCCAGACATCAGTGGGTTTTCACTTCCCGGACTTCATTATGCATATGGCTGCGGATTGCGTATCTTGGTAAAAGAAAGAGAAAAAGTGAACCTTCGTATCGACTACGGTTGGGGCAAAGGATCATCCGGATTGTATGTGATGATTAAAGAAGCATTTTAAAACAACTCTCCTTTGTTATCGGAACCTGAATTGAAACCCATATAAACCATGAGCAAAATTAGTCTGCAGAAAATTTCTACCCGTGCACCCAAAACTCTCGACAAGGAAAAAATAAAGGAAGAGTTTGTGAAACTTCAGCTTGTTTTTTCTGAATTGCAAAACCTGCTGTTTGCTTCATCTTCACATGCGCTGCTTGTTGTGCTGCAGGGAATGGATGCCTCCGGCAAAGACGGTGCAATAAAAGATGTTTTTGAATCCGTGAACCCAATGGGCTGCCGCGTTTTCTCATTCAAACGCCCGACCGAATTGGAAATGAAACATGATTTTCTTTGGCGAATTCACACGGTTGTTCCTGAGAAAGGGATGATTCATGTATTCAACAGATCACACTATGAAGATGTGATTATTCAACGGGTACACAAATGGGTGGATGAAAAAACAATCCGCAAACGATTTCATCATATCAATGAATTTGAAAAACTCCTTGTAGAAACAAATACGCTGGTCTTGAAATTTTATTTACATGTTTCAAAGGAAGAACAACTTGAGCGTTTGCAGGAACGCCTGCACGAACCTTCGAAAATGTGGAAACACAATGAGAATGATCTGAAGGAGAGAGAATTCTGGCAGGATTATATGGATGCGTACGAAGATGCTTTTGAAAATTGTGCGGAATCTGCGAATTGGAATATCATTCCTGCCGACCAGAACTGGTACAAAGAATACCTAATCCTGAAAACGATCGTGGATGCTTTACAGGGTCTGAATCTTAAATATCCGGGTTTGAAAAAGGAAGCCTGACAATTTATTCTCAATTTGAACACTGTGATTTAACCGGTTCTTTTTATTGATGTGTGGGCAATGAAAGTCCTTGTTCATTCTCATCTTCCTCTTTATATTGCAGCCCTTCCACATTCCTGATAAAATTTATTCCCTATGCTTTCAGCTATTGAAATTTCCCGCAATACCAAACTTGAACCAATTGGTAATGTTGCAGCTAAACTTGGCATCAATGCAGATGAAATTGTACCGTATGGGAGGTTTATAGCAAAAGTCCCATTGCATTACATCAACGAAGACAAGATTCGCAAGAGTAATCTTATTCTTGTAACTGCGATCACGCCAACAAAAGCCGGTATTGGAAAAACGGTAACATCCGTTTCACTTTCGCTCGGACTTAATAAAATCGGAAAAAATGCTTCCGTTGCATTGCGTGAGCCAAGTCTGGGCCCGTGCTTCGGGATGAAAGGCGGTGCAACTGGTGGAGGGTATGCTCAGGTTTTACCCATGGATGCAATTAACCTGCATTTCACCGGAGATTTTCATGCCATCACTTCTGCACACAATATGATCTCCGCATTGCTGGACAATCATCAATACCAATACCATAATAAACCGGAGCAGTTGGAGTCCATTGTTTGGAAACGCGTGCTGGATGTGAATGACCGCACCCTGAGGAACATCATTACCGGGCTTGGACAAGGAAGCCGTACGGACCTCGTGGAAACCGGGTTTGATATCACACCGGCTTCTGAAATTATGGCATTGTTTTGCCTTGCAACCAGCCTTGATGACCTGGAAAAAAGAATAGAAAATGTCGTTCTGGGATACAAACAGGATAAATCTGCATTTACAGTCAAGGACCTTGGCGTAGCCGGTGCAATTACAGTGTTGTTGAAAGATGCACTGATGCCAAACCTGGTGCAGACCACAGAAAATACTCCGGCATTTGTTCACGGCGGCCCTTTTGCGAACATTGCTCATGGTTGCAACTCGTTGATCGCAACAAAATTGGCATTGTCAGTTTCTGATTATGTTGTTACAGAAGCCGGATTTGGAAGCGACCTTGGAGCTGAAAAATTTCTTGATATTAAATGCCGCCTGGCCGGTTTGCAGCCTAAGGCTACAGTCCTTGTTTTAAGTACACAGGCATTAAAACTGCACGGTGGTGTTCCCTATGAAGAAACAAAGAAACCGGACCTTGATTCAATGCAAAAGGGAATTCCAAACCTGGAGCGTCACGTGGAAAATCTTCGTTCCTTTGGTCAGAGTGTTGTTGTTTCACTGAATCATTATCCATTTGATTCAGATTCTGAAATTGATTTCATTCGCAACTGGTGTAAAGACAGGAATGTTGCATTTGTAGTGAACTATGGCTTCGAAAGGGGAGGTGAAGGCGCAAGCGACCTGGCCAGGGCAGTTGTGAAAATTATCGAAGAATCCCCGTCAGCACCCGTGCTCAATACCTATGATGATGTAGATCCGCTAAAAATAAAAATTGAGAAAATTGCAAAAAAGATCTACCATGCAGGACAGGTTGTTCTCGGGCCGAAGGCAGAAACCAAGTTGAAGAAATTCGAACGAATGGGTTGGGCAAGACTTCCCGTTTGTATTGCCAAGACGCAATACTCTTTCAGTGACGATCCCAAAATGATCAATGCACCCAAAGACTTCACACTCACAATTCAGGATGTTGTGATTAATGCAGGCGCCGGGTTCGTGGTCGCTATAGCAGGTGAAATTATGCGTATGCCCGGCTTGCCTGAAGATCCTCAGGCACACAGAATTAGAATAGTGAATGGAGAAATTGAAGGACTGAGTTAAATTTGTTTGTGCCCTCCCTCAGGATATTTCTCTTTCATACCAGTTTTGAACCAAGCCGGTTGGATAGCTTTTTGACTGCAAAAGTTTCAGTTTGACGGTTGGCCTACCGTCTTTGAACAACGGGATGCCATTTCCGATAAGTACTGGGATGATGGAAATGATATAGCGGTCGATCAGGTCTTGTTTCATTAAAGTATTCACAAGCCCGGATCCGCCGTCAATGAATATATCTTTCCCGGTTTGCTTTAACAACAGCCGGATCAATTCACAGGGGTCATTATTCCAAAACGCTGCATTTTCGTCAGAGCCGGATTTTTTTTTCGAGATAACAAAGCATTTTTTATCCCTGTGCGGGAAATCGATGCCGAAACTCAGTACTTTGTCGTAGGTTTTTCTGCCCATGACTACAGTGTCTATCGATTTTGTGAACGCAGCATAACCATAATCCTCAGGAGGTCTCTCCACGACAGATAAGAAATCGAGACTATCGTGTTGGTCTGCAATGTATCCATCCAGACTGGATGCGATGTACAAAATTACCTTACGGTTTCCCATACAGAATCAGGGTTTAATAATCTTGATTCTTTGCTGACGGTTTTTACTTTCTCCAAACAGAAAATAAATTCCGGATGCGAATGATTCAACAGAGAATTCTGTTTCATCCTGCTCCGCTTTCAAACTTAGTGTTGACATTCGTTTTCCGCTGAGGTCTGTCAGCCGGAATTCAACCGGTCCAGTATATTGATTTCGTTTCAGTTGATAGTGATTGGTCGAAATTTCATTCAGAATAAAAAAGTCGTCCGCAACCTGCTGATGCACGTCCGGAATTCCACTGAGTGTGCTGCAGCTGACAGGTTGTCCGGGCTGGTTCGAAAAAGAGGACTGACAATTCTGGCAGAGAAGTGTTTTCAGGAAACAACTTGCTTTTGCAATCAGCTGGTTTTTTGGGAATGAGCAATGATTCGTGCTCAGCGGCACCTGGTGGTACTGTGAGCAGACTCCGTTCGCATTGAGTCTGGAATAAATTGCGCCGGAACCCGCAGCCCAATAGAATGGTTGACAAACGCAACTGATTACCTGGCCGTATTGGGCCGGAACAACGCAATCGAATTCATCATGGAAATTGATTACCGGAATAATTCCGTTGTTCAAAAGGATGCTGTCTTTTGACACTGCCCCGCAGGAATTAATCACAGCACGAATCTGGTAAGTGTCCGTGAAAGAATTGCCTGCAGTATCAAGGAGGCCGGCCCTGGAAATTGCAGACGGGTCAAAAGTATTCGCTTCGGTCTGATCCCAAAATGTTGCATGAAGCGCAGTGATTGCTCCGGCACTTTCACCTCCGGTAAAAAGGTAATCCGGGTCGATGTGATAGGAGGAAGCATTCGCATGAATATAGCGAAGTGCAGCACGTGCATCCTGAGCAGCGCAATAGGTTGCTGTTTGAAGGTCCGGATTGTAGGCCTGGCAAAACAGACAGATGCTCAGGATATCCGTAGCCTGGCAATTCCATCCCAGACGGTAATCAATAGTAGCGGCAACAAAACCCCTTCGGGCGTATTCCATGCAGTCATAAGACAGCTCCTTTCTGCTTCCTGCGAGGAAAGCTCCTCCGTGAATCAGGAGAATGAAAGGTCGAAGTGCCAGGCTGTCTGTGGACATATCTGGATAGTAAACGTCCATGTTTAAATTCACAGGAGTTTGGGAAAAAACATGCATTGGACTTGAGAACGTGATGTTGCTGTCAACGTGGATTTCAGAGCTGTCAAAAAAAGCCGTTTCAGAGAATCGGTCCGATAAACAATAATTCTGTCCATGACAGAAATAGGTCAGCAAAATAAATACAAAACCCGGGATGCTGCGAAGATGCTTTGACATTTATAGAAGTGTTTGATATCAGAAAGGAGACTGTCGGGGAGTACTTAATTTTTTAACAATCAGTTTTTACCTGGGAACATTTTTATCATGAATAGTTTTTTAAAGTCATGACCACTTTTTTTAGTCAGTTATGAATTAGAACGTATTTGGAATACGTTTTTTTATTGTGTCTGACTTGATTGATTTTGCATGATTTGAATGTACAGGTTGATTTCTATCAATTTATTCCCCGTTCAAATTAATTTATCAAAACGAATCGGCGTTGCAGCCTGATCTGACACGGTTTTGTATTTGTTTTTTATCGACCCGGGTTGATCTGGTGTAATTCACAATTCCAGCTGCTGGCATGTTTTGAGCCGGATAACCCGGAAAAACAAAGTTAAGCGATTTATCAGAATATGTATTGGATGGTATTCCGGGAATTTGTTTCCATAATTTAATGTAAGGGTACTTTTTAATACCTGTTTCGGTTGCTGTTTATTGAGGGCTTTAGTTCAGTACAGGATATTCAATGCATGATCTAAAAAGGCAATACTTCGTTGTTCGTCAATCCGATCCTCAGTGGATGGTTCTTCCATCCGCCCATCATTCATGCATAGAAAACTATGCGCACCTGGAGCAAAATATGTATTTATATTGCCCTGATCGTTCAAGGATTCTGATACAGGTCAATCGTTAAACTGATTTTACTCATTATTTATACATCATTTATTTATCAACTTTGCCTTGCATTAAAAAAGAGACATCATGACTGTTGAAACAAAAGTCCGCAATACATACAAGGTCTCATTGGATTGGGATAAAAACTATGATTCTGCAACATTGCATGCAGGAGTCAGGTCACCACTCATGATTGGCCCCCCTCCGGAGTTTAACGGGAGCGATTCGATCTGGTCTCCTGAACATTTATTAATTTCAGCACTTTCTTCCTGTTACACAACAACATTCATGTATTTTGCCAGGTTATTAAAAGCCCCTGTTAAATCCCTGCATGTGGATGCCATTGTAGAATTTGAAAAAGAAAGTAATGAACCCTACGAGGCAAAGCGTTATATTCTTCATCCAACGATTGAGTTTGCCAATAATCCGGGTGAGCACATCATTGAAAATCTGCTTGCGAAGGCGAGGAAATACTGTATCATCAGCCGTTCCGTTAAAGGTGAAGTGATAATAGAGGCAAGTGTCCGCTTGAACTAATACTGATTTGTTTGATCTCCCCTTCTGTTTTTTAATTTGTACATTTCGACAGATGAGAAACAGAAGGGGAGTTAATATTTATGAAAATTCCAAAGTCATTTCTTCCTGTTTTTTGGAGTAAACAGCATGGAGCTTATATCACCCTGTTGTTTTGCTGGCTGATTTGTGTATGCCTGAGTGCTGATTTCCACCGGGAACAGGCGTTTGTTTTGTTTTTCCTGTTGAGTGGCTTAAACCTCGTGGAACTAATTGTGGAATCGTACAGGCGAAAATCTCCTTTTCCTGTAAACAAACGAATTTGGTTCGGAATCTATTTGTTTTTAACTCTTTTTTTTGGAATTGTTGTCCTGCTCACCGTTCCTTTATTCTTGCAAATCATGCCGGTTTTTGTTTGTGCCGGAATTGTATTTATTCTCCTTGCACTGAAGCGAAAGCAAAAATCATTATTGGCAGAATGGATCACCTTTGCCGTCTTTGCACTGGCGGGATGCCTTGCCTATTTTCCCGAAAGTATGCCTGATGTTAAAATTATTATTTCCCTTACCGGAATGATGGCTATATATTTTGGTCTCAGCATATTTATTGTAAAATCCTGGCTTAGCCGGTTGCCGGAATATGCCGGACTGATTTATGTCATGTTGGCTCTTGTGATAATGTTCTTTTTTTACAACAGTAGAGGATTGTTATTCAGCGTTGGATTTTTGATGCTTCTGAAAGCGACAGTTCCACCAGCATTTAAAAATTGGTTTCATCAGCTTGCAATAAAAAAAATCGGGATGATGGAAGCGGTGTACCATCTGGTTTTTCTGATCCTTCTGATTCTATTCAAATCAGAAATTGTTTAACCATAAGGCAACTTTCGAATGTCTGTGCATCAAAAATAGTAATCCATGTTTTTTCGGGCGCATCCCGGAAATGATAATGTAAGTAGATGAGAATAACGGAGACAGCGTTAAAATGCTATCATTGCGGAGAGGACTGCAAGGATGAAATTATTCGGCTTGACGACAAGGTGTTCTGCTGCGATGGTTGCAAATTAGTTTTTGAAATTCTTCAGGAAAACAACTTGTGTTCCTATTATCAATACAATGTTTCGCCCGGGCAGTCTCCTAAAAATAAATTCCTTGAGGAGCGGTTTGCTTTTCTGGACGACGATCAGGTCAGGAAAAAACTGGTAAATTTTACAGACGGGAAATATTCTACTGTCAATTTCTACATACCTCAGATGCATTGCAGCAGCTGTATCTGGTTGCTGGAACATTTAGGACGCATCAATGCGGCGGTTGTCCGCTCCCAGGTAAATTTTTTAAAAAGAGAGGTAATCGTTGTTTTTGAAGAGCAGAAGATCAGCCTGCGTCAGGTTGTTGAAATGCTTGCTACCATCGGGTACGAGCCGGTGATTAATTTAAATGACCTTGAGAATGTGCGCGTTGCACCCAGGTCTAAAACCAGGATCTATAAAATCGGTATCGCCGGATTTGCATTTGGAAACATCATGCTTTTCAGTTTTCCTGAGTACTTTTCCCTGAGCGATTCTATTGAGCCGGGATTCAAAGGTATTTTTAGCTACCTCAACCTTGCGCTTTCATTGCCTGTATTTTTTTATTGTTCTTCCCAGTTTTTTGTTTCAGCTCTTGCAAGTTTAAAGCAGAAGTTCCTCAATATCGATGTGCCCATTGCACTCGGAATCCTCGTGATGTTCAGCCGTAGCCTTTTCGAAATTTTGACAGGGTATGGTGCAGGGTACATGGATACAATGGCCGGACTTGTTTTCTTTATGTTGGTTGGCAGACATTTTCAGGATAAAACGTATGAGACCTTATCGTTCGAGCGTGATTACAAATCTTTTTTTCCGGTTGCCGTAATGTGCAGGAGAAATGGAGCCGAAACTTCTATTCCTGTTTCACAACTAAAAGTGGGAGACAGAATAATGATCCGGAATGAGGAATTGGTACCGGCAGATGCTGTGTTAATTAAAGGTAACGCGCTGATTGATTATTCATTTGTCACCGGGGAATCTATTCCCGTTGAACGTAAATCAGGAGAATTGATTTATGCAGGTGGAAAACAAAAAGGTGCATTGGTAGAACTGGAAGTAGTGAAGGATGTTTCGCAAAGTTATCTCACACAACTGTGGAACAAGGATGCTTATTTGCAAAAACACGAGGATGGAAAATTTCAACAGCTTGTCAATCAAATTAGCCATTATTTCACTTTTGTAATTGTTGGTCTTTCGCTCCTCGCACTCGCATTTTGGTTTATTCAGGGGGATCAGCTTCGCGGTTGGAATGCATTTACTGCTGTGTTGATCATTGCATGCCCTTGTGCCCTTGCAATTTCATCGCCGTTCACCCTGGGAAATATTCTCCGGATTTTTGGGAGAAATGAATTTTACCTTAAAAATTTTACTGTGATTGAGAAACTGGCAAAAATCACAACAATTGTTTTTGATAAAACCGGGACACTCACACACAGCAATTCGTCTTCTGCTCATTTTCACGGAACACCATTGTCTGAACCGGAGCAACTGATGGTTCGTTCCTTGGTACACCAGTCATCTCATCCGTTGAGTCAGCTCATTTACAAAAGTCTGTCCGGGCCGGCGTTGCTTGCAGTGAGCAGCTTCAGGGAAAATCCGGGTGAGGGTTTGTCCGGTAAAGTTCCGGATGTTTCTGTTCGTATAGGTTCAGCATCCTTCACCGGCGCTGACATTCAGAAATCCGGTATGAATGAGCTGACAACCCGTGTTTATGTAACTATCGGTGGTGTGTCCCGGGGGTATTTTTCTTTCAGGAATAGTTACCGGGAGGGATTAGAGGACCTGGTCAGCTATCTGAAAAAAAGAAAATTTGAATTGGTAGTGTTGTCCGGGGATAACGACGGAGAAAGGGCCGTGCTTGGGAATATTTTTGGTGCTGATGCAAAGATTCATTTCCGTCAGTCTCCTGCTGATAAATTAGCAGCCATACAAAAATTACAACAGGACAACAAATATGTACTGATGATCGGAGATGGTTTGAACGATGCCGGTGCATTGAAGCAAAGCAATGTTGGCATTTCAATTTCGGATGACATCAACAATTTTTCTCCGGCCTGTGATGCAATATTAAATGCCGGCAGATTTCGCTGGCTTGGAAGTATCCTGGCAATTTCAAAAGCCAGCCACCGTATCATCCTTGGGAGTTTCGTGATTGCGTTGATTTATAACCTTGTCGGACTTTATTTTGCGATGCAGGGGACTTTGTCTCCTGTTATCGCTGCAATTCTGATGCCGATAAGTTCAATTTCAATTATTGCATTTACAACCGGGATGTCCAACCTGATTGCACGTAAATAAATGTCAGAACGGGTACCAATCTTTCGTGCAAAGTCCGATTCTGCGGATTCAGGTTCGGAAATTGATTTGGATGCATGAAGAAGTTCGACTGTTGATATGATTTTCCAAAGAATATAATGTAAGTGTATGATAGACAGCAATATGAGAGCTGTCCGAAATTATACATTCATGTGATAAAAGTCATTTACTGGAATGACTTTTATCATGAAGTGAACTATGATTAGCAAATATTTTTGGTCACCAATACAGGTCTGCAAATGAGTGTAATTTTTCTTTTAATCATTTTCAGTTTACTTCTGGCCATTGGCTTTTTGATAGCTTTCATCTGGAGTGTGAAGGACGGGCAGTACGATGATGATTATACACCTTCGGTCCGGATTCTCTTCGACAACGATCAACCACAACAAGCAAATAACTCAACAAACGAGGATTTATGACTACTGAAAAATTCAGTTACGACAATAAAATTGTCCGGAATTTTGCCGTCGCTACCATTTTATGGGGTTTAGTTGGCATGCTGGTGGGGCTCATCGTCGCCCTGCAATTAACGAATCCCAAACTCAATCTTGCACCGTATCTGTCATTCGGCCGGCTTCGTCCTTTGCACACAAATGCGGTCATTTTTGCATTTGTTGGAAACGGAATATTTATGGGAGTGTATTATTCCCTGCAGCGATTGTTGAAAGCGCGTATGTTCAGTGACCTGCTCAGCAAGATACATTTCTGGGGATGGCAATTGATTATTGTTTCTGCCGCCTTGACTTTGCCATTGGGTATTACCACAAGTAAAGAATACGCTGAACTGGAATGGCCGATTGATATTATGATTGCCTTGATTTGGGTCGTTTTCGCCATTAATCTTTTCGGTACAATTTTCAGGCGCCGGGAGCGACATCTGTATGTTGCCGTCTGGTTTTACATCGCTACCATTATTACGGTAGCCGTACTTCACATTGTGAATTCTCTTGCATTGCCGGTGAATTTTCTGAAAAGCTATTCCATTTTTGCAGGTGTACAGGATGCGCTCGTACAATGGTGGTATGGTCACAATGCTGTGGCATTCTTCCTGACAACACCGTATCTCGGACTGATGTATTACTTCGTTCCGAAAGCGGCAGACCGTCCGGTCTATTCCTATAAGTTATCCATTATCCATTTCTGGGCCCTGATTTTTTTGTATATCTGGGCCGGTCCGCACCACTTATTGTATTCCTCCTTACCGGATTGGGCACAATCACTGGGAGTTGTTTTCTCAATCATGCTAATCGCTCCATCCTGGGGAGGTATGATCAACGGATTGTTGACGCTGCGGGGTGCCTGGGACCGGGTACGTGAGAGTATAGTACTGAAATTTATGGTGGTTGCGGTCACAGCATACGGTATGTCCACGTTTGAAGGTCCGATGCTTTCGATCAAAAGTGTCAATGCGATCTCGCACTTTACTGACTGGACCATTGCACACGTTCACATTGGAGCGATGGGCTGGAACGGGATGCTCACCTTTGGTATTCTGTATTGGCTGATTCCCCGCTTGTATGGTAAACCAATCTTCAGTAAGAAGCTTTCGAATTTTCATTTCTGGATTGCTACTTTGGGGATTTTATTTTATGCGGTGCCGCTGTATTGGGCAGGATTTACGCAGTCTTTGATGTGGAAAGATTTTACACCGGAAGGTGTCCTCCGGTATCCGAATTTCCTGGAAACGGTTGTTCAGATTATGCCGATGTATAAACTCCGGGTACTGGGTGGTTCATTGTACCTGATCGGTGTAATCGTGATGATTTACAACCTTTGGAAAACTGCAGCTTCCGGAACTTTTATCGGAGATGAAGCAGCTGAAGCAGCACCACTTGAAAAAATTGCACCGGCTTCACACGGTCACTGGCACCGTTGGATTGAGCGCAGGCCTGTTCAGTTCCTTCTTTTGTCCCTGGTCGCCATTCTCATCGGTGGTATTGTTGAAATCGTTCCAATGCTGACGATTAAATCAAATGTCCCTACAATCACTGCCGTAAAACCTTACACACCGCTTGAATTGCACGGTCGTGACATTTATATCCGTGAAGGTTGCTATACCTGTCACAGCCAGATGATCCGTCCTTTCCGTTCCGAAACCGAACGGTATGGAGAATATTCCAAAGCCGGCGAATTTGTTTATGACCACCCGTTCCAGTGGGGATCAAAACGTACAGGCCCGGATCTCGCCCGGGAAGGAGGAAAATATCCGAATTCATGGCATTACAATCACATGTTGGATCCGACTACCATGTCGCCGGGCTCCATTATGCCTGCTTATGAATTCATGATTGATAATGATCTGGACATTACTTCAACTCCTGCAAAAATAAGGACGATGCAAAAACTGGGTGTCCCATATCCAAAAGGTTTTGATGCGAAAGCCAACACTTCACTTCAGAAACAGGCTGCTGAGATTGCTGCGGATCTGGGAAAGAACGGCATCAAGGTCGATGCACGCAAAGAAATCATTGCCATCATTGCATACCTGCAGCGTTTGGGCACGGATATCAAAGTGAAAGATCAACTGTCTGCACAAAATTGATTCATTCTAATCGCTAACGTATACAATCATGTTTAAGAATTATTTGCAAGGTATAGAAGGTATAGCCACTTATCCATTGTTCTCACTGGTCGTATTTTTTCTCTTCTTTCTCGTGATGGGAATCTGGGTGCTTAAATCCGACGGATCTTCCATGCAGAAACTTGGTTCAATGCCATTGAATGACACTACGGATATTCAATCAGAAAAAAATTAAAATGTGCACGTATGAACACGAATAAAAATAGCATTCTGCGCTTCTGTTTCTTATCGGGAGCAATCCTGTTTGGTGCTTTGCAGGCGACCGCACAACAAGCGGCCGTTGCTGATTCGACAGCCAAAGCGCAACCTGTTCAGATTCCAAAAATGTTTTTTGAACCGGCAACATACATCTGGCTCCTTCTTGGTAGTATTGTGATTGCAGTCATTTTCACACTTTCGAAAACAATCAATGTGTTGACCCGGACCCTGGATGAAAAATCAGGAATGGAAACAAGGAAAGAGAGTGATTCGGAAGAGTTTGTGCATGAGCAGACAACATGGAACAAACTGATGCAGAGGATGACCGGATCGGTTGCTGTTGAACACGAAAAAGATATCATGTTGGATCATGATTACGATGGTATCAAAGAATTGGACAACCAGCTTCCCCCTTGGTGGAAATGGGGTTTTTATTTAACAATCGTCTTTGCGTTTGTTTACCTCATCAACTATCATGTTTCCGGTTCCGGTAAATTGCAATTGGCAGAATATGAAGAAGAAATGCAACTCGCAAATGCAGCAAAAGAAGCAAGGTTGAAGAATGATGCCAATTACGTGACAGAAGCAACAGTTGTCAGGTTAAATGATGAACAGTCAATTGCGCTGGGACATGAACTCTATGTAAAACTTTGTGTTGCCTGTCATGGCGACAAAGGACAAGGAAATGTCGGGCCAAATATGACTGACAATTATTGGATCCATGGAGGAGGCATAAAAAACGTATTTGCTACGGTCAGTAACGGTGTCCCTTCCAAGGGAATGATTTCCTGGAAGAGTCAGCTTTCTCCGAAACAAATTCAGCAGGTGTCAAGTTATATTCTGACTCTTGCAGGAACCAATCCGCCGGGAGCGAAGGAGCCGCAAGGGACGATCTGGCAGGAAGAGCCGGCAAGCAGTAGTGCATCTGCCGGGACCGACAGCACAACAGTAGTAAAGGATTCGAGCGGAGTGAAAAAAATCTAATTGGAAGGAGTTTATTGAATATGGAATCAGAAGCAATTCCAGGGGGTACGGATGATTTTCGCGATAGTTTTTCTACCATCAACAAGGAAGGAGACAGGGCCTGGATTTATCCCAAAAAACCCAAAGGGAGATATTACAACAAAAGGACGATCGTTAGCATCGTCCTTTTAGCGCTAATGTTCGGCGGTCCGTTCATGAAAATAAACGGGCATCCGCTAATGCTGTTCAATGTTTTGCAAAGAAAATTTATTGTCTTCGGGGTTCCTTTCTGGCCGCAGGATTTTTTCCTTTTTGTGCTGGCAATGCTCACATTTTTTGTATTTATCATTTTATTCACCGCAATTTTTGGCAGAGTCTGGTGCGGATGGGCATGTCCGCAGACCATTTTCATGGAAATGCTTTTTCGCAGAATTGAATATGCCATTGAAGGGGATTACATGCAGCAGAAAGCCCTGAAAAAATCTGATTGGACCAGTGAAAAGATCAGAAAAAAACTACTGAAGCACTTTATTTTTTTTATTCTGGCATTCCTGATTGCGAATACATTTCTGGCATATATCATCGGCATTGACCATGTGAAATTGTTAGTAACGGATGGCCCGGCTGCACACCTTGGTGGTTTCGTTGCTCTGGTTGTTTTTACAGCTGTATTTTACGGAGTATACGCCCGTTTCCGCGAACAAGCCTGCCTGGTCGTGTGTCCCTACGGTCGCCTGCAGGGGGTGCTGCTCGACCGGAATTCTGTGGTGATCGCATACGATTATGTGAGGGGAGAGCCAAGGGGTAAGATTCACAAAAAGGAGGAACGGATACTGGGAGATTGCATTGATTGCCATCAATGTGTACATGTTTGTCCTACGGGTATCGATATCCGTAATGGTACACAATTGGAATGTGTAAATTGTACTGCTTGTATCGATGCCTGTGATGATGTCATGGATAAAGTCGGGTTTGATAAAGGGCTTATCCGTTTTACCAGTGAAAACAGCATCACCAATAAGGAAAAATTTAAAATTACCTCCAGGGTCATCGGATATTCCGCTGTTCTTCTGATCCTGTTGGTAACATTAATTACCCTGCTGGCTTTACGAACAGATGTTGAAACAACCATACTTCGCACACCGGGCCAGATGTATCAAAAAGTCGATGGTGGTAAGATCAGTAATTTATACAATATTCAATTGGTGAATAAAACCTTTAACGACTTGCCAATTGAAATACGGTTAAATAGTCCTGCAGGAGATATTCAATTCGTTGGTCCCGAGCCTTCACTGTTGAAACAGGATGCCGTTGTCGAAGGAGTTTTCTTCGTTGTGCTTCACCAGGAGGACATTGTGAAAGTTAAAACTCCGGTTACTATCAATATTATTTCAAATGGACGGGTATTGGATGAAATCAAAACTAATTTCTTAGGACCGAACACAAACTAAAATGCCATGAAATTTAACTGGGGATGGGGTATATTCATTTTTCTGGTTCTCTTTATGAGTTTCATTCTTCAACTGGTTTACCGGTGTACTCAGCAACGGGTTGACCTGGTGAGTGAAAAATACTACGAGAATGAAATTAAATTCCAGCAGCGGATCGACATGGAAACAAATACTTCATTTTTGGATGGCAGTGTGAGAATCGAAACCGGGAATGGAAAAATGGAAATCAATTATCCTGAGGTGAACAAGGTGAAAAACGGACAAATAACGTTTTTTAAGCCGGATGATGCACGCCAGGATTTCACTGTACCCATTCAGGTTTCTCCCACCGGACAGCAGGTGGTCGATATTTCAGAGTTAACAAAGGGGAGGTGGAACATCCAGTTTCAGTGGTCACAGGACGGGAAACCATATTATTCTGAACACAAGGTATTAATCGATTGAAATGATGTGGCTACTCTCTGCATTTCTTGTCGGATTTCTTGGGAGCTTCCATTGTGCAGGAATGTGCGGCCCGATAGCTCTTGCTTTACCGCTAGAGAAAAATTCCAACTGGTCGTTCATCACGGGAAGATTGCTGTATAACGGTGGCAGAGTCCTTACCTATTCTGTACTCGGTCTTTTGGTGGGTTTTATCGGGCATACAATTGCAATGGCAGGATTTCAAAAAGTCTTGTCTATCGTCACCGGTGTGATGGTACTCCTCATCGCAATTTTACCTTTCCTGGTAAAACGGGGGTATCATTTTAACCTTTTTCTTGTCCGCTATACTTCAAAAATCAAAGGACTCTTTAAAAAGCTTTTTGGTCTTAGGTCCAAAAAGACTTTATTCCTCATCGGAGCTGTGAACGGACTCCTGCCTTGTGGATTCGTTTACCTCGCTTTGGCAGGAGCTGCAGCCGCGGGTACCCTTGAAGGCGGCATGGGGTACATGATGCTGTTTGGTCTTGGAACCGTTCCCATGATGTTTACCCTTACCATGGCCGGAAATATCTTCAGTGAACGAACCCGTAAATTTATCCGTAAAATATCGCCTCTGATTGCTGTATCGGTGGCACTCCTGCTGATTGTACGTGGAATTACGTTAGATAATCATTCTTGTTGCAAACACCACTAAACGCAGTGGTACCACCAGGCGGTTACCGGAATTGTAAATAGGGCTGTGTCAGATTTCTTCTTATCTTCGTTTATCCTTAGTGAAGGCATTCCCTCTGCAGGTATGATGAACCACGAGTTTAATATTTCAATCGCAATCCTGTTGCTTCGGCTAATCACAGGCGTACTTTTTTTCTTTCAGGGATACGATAAAATTTTTAATATTAAAATTGAAGGCGTTGTGCGGACTTTCAGTGATACATTGAAGGCTACCCTGATTCCAACGTCAATGTTGAAGCCCCTTGTTTATATCAGTTCTTATATTGAAATGATTTGTGGGGGATTGTTGTTCTTCGGCCTGTTCCGTGAATACAGTTTGTATCTGCTTGCCGCTGACCTGGTATTTGTTGCATTTGCGTTCAGCTCTATTAAAGCAATGTGGGACATGCATTTTTTCCTTCCCAGGATAGTGTTTATTACCGCTCTGCTTTTATTGCCACCTAACCTGGACCTTTGGTCATTGGATCACTTGTTCTTTTCCGGCAGACTGGGATAAAAAATCTGAAAATAGATTATTTGTGATTACGAAATGGGAAAGGAATTTTCATCTTTTTACCTGCTCATTCATTCGGATAATCCCATTGACATTTCGCGGAGCAGTTTAAATAAAAAAAACCGGGTTGATGCCCGGCTTTTTTATTTATACGAGTGAGTCTTGTTCATTTTTAATTTCCCTTACCTGTCCGACCGCTTACAGGCTACCGGAGCAGGAAAGGTACCAACCAAATGAACACAAAATCAATTTTTTATTCAGCTTGCTTTGAGAGGGTCGTAGGAAATGTCGACAGTAATTTTTGCTTCAGGAGAAACCTTGTCTTTTACAAGGGATGGGATACCTACATTAAAATCAGAGAGCAGAATTGAGAAATTGGATACTCCGCTCACAATGTTTCCGGCTTTCACTACCAGTTTACCATCGGCAGTCACTTCTTTTGTAACTCCATGCATTGTCATATTCCCTTTGATTTTTACCGGGTAACTTCCGTCTTTCTGCAGGTTCACGTCTTTGATATTGGTCACACTACCTTTGAAAACAGCCTTGGGGTATTTGTCGGACTCGACATAATTCTCATTGAAATGTTCCTGCATGAGAGCTTTTTCAAACGAGAATGCTTTCATCAACAATGCAAATTCCATTGCGCCGTTTGAAGCATCGATCACACTCGTAGCTTTTTCGTTGGAAGCATAAATCTTGTCCGGTGAGGAAGGCGATGTGGCGTCAAAGGTAATTTTGCCGGTTTTTGTGAAGAATCTGTTCTGAGCAAACAGGCTGTTTGCACTTACAAATAAAGTTATGATCAGCAGGAGTTTTTTCATGGAATTGTTGCTTTGGCAGAAGGTTTTGAGTAATCGTATTTTTTGTGGAAGTATAATTTAATCTTTTTGTCGAAGGCCGGAGAGAATCAATCGGCTGATTTTGATAGCACACAGTCAACCATCACTACATCCATCAGGATTCCTGTACAAATTCCTTTAACTTTTACCTGGTCACCGGTTTTAAGACTCAATGCATCGCTTTGGAAATTTTTATCAAACTGACAACCGATTCCGGCGAGGTCTCCACCTTGGATAACCAGATTCAGGATTCCTTTTTCATCAAGGTTTTTGTCGGAAACAGTTCCAGAAACTTCGATTACTTTTCCCAGGTATTTGCTGTTTGCCGCATTTTCGTCCGCTTCGTATTCGCTGACCAGATAGGTGGCTTCGGAAGATGAAACGGGTGCATCATCAACGATACTGCCATGCGGTTTGTTGAAAAGGTAGTATCCAAAGGCTGCAGCTGCAGTGAGAACGATTGATGTTGTGAGCAGGATCTTCTTCATTTTTGATTGTATTAAATTTCGTTATTAATAAACTTAGTACGTTGACAGCAGGAGAATTGCCAGGGTGAAAATTACCGCTGCCAGAAGTATATCCGTGATCATGGGCCTGGCATTCATTTTCGTTTTCAGTTGAGTATTCATTTTCCTGTTTTTTAAACTACACACCAAAAGTAATGTGATAGTCGCCGGTTTCTATACGGACTTTGCTGAACGGGAATAAAACGATACTGAACGGGAAAACATGGTCAAATCTGTATTTTCTGCTGTTTTGAAGGGTAAAGAACCCATCCGATTCTGAATTCAGTATGAACCTGTCGTGTGTGGAATGCAATACAAGAGCTGCTTATTAACAATTTTAATACCAGAATCTATTGTACTCCTATAGAATGACTTGTAAATGGACCAAAAATGGTAGACAATTTGTATAAAATGGGAGGCCAGTACATGTTTTCAACATGTAAGAAAAAAAAATAATGATGTTTGAAAAGCCTTGTTAATTGCCGGTTTACGAAGCCAAAGCGGAAGTTTCGATATCCTATTCTTTTCCTCCCAGCCATTCTTTGAAC
>DAORHY010000020.1:0-21125 GCA_035438225.1 Bacteroidia bacterium | reverse complement strand
ATTCTAAAGGCAACCAACGATGGTGTTTGGGAGCTGGATTTTAAAACCGGTCATGCATGGTGGAGCGATAATTTACATGCGATTCTTAAATATCCTCCGGGTTCAATAACGATCAACCAGGAATTTTTTGCCAGCATCCTTCATCCTGACGATAAGGCCCGCGTTCTTTCCGGAATCAAATCAGCGCTGCAATCTTCACAACAGTCCTGGTCCGATGAATATCGTGCATTGTGCTGCGATGGTACATACGGAACTTTTTACGACCGGGCATTCATTTTGCGGAATGAAATTGGCGAGCCGGAAAAAATGATTGGCACTACACTCGACTTAACCGGTATACGTAAATTCGAGAATGACCTTGCAGAAAGTGAAAACAGACTGCGAACAATTGTACAAACTGAACCTGAGTGTATCAAAATAACCGATAAAGAAGGCTTCGTTCTTGAAATGAATCCTGCGGGTGTAGACATGCTTGAGGCACTGGGTCCCGGAGATGTCATTGGAAAAAATATTTTAGATCTGATCAGCGAAAAATACAAGTCACAGTTCCTCCTCTATTCGCAACAGGTGTTTGAAGGGATACCTTTTCAATATGCGTTCGAGATTGTCTCTTTCCGGGGAAACTACCGTTGGGTTGAATCACATGTTGTGCCAATGAAAAATGCAAAGGGAGAAATTACATCTGCCCTGGCCATTACCCGGGATATCTCTGCAAAGAAAAAAGCAGAAGAAGAATTAATTCAGATGAATGAAAAGCTCAGGCTCCTTTCTGCACACCTGTTGAGGGTCAGAGAAGACGAACGAACGAAGATTGCACGTGAAATTCACGATGAACTGGGACAGCAAATGACAAGTCTGAAAATTGATTTGTCCTGGTTACGCCGTAAGCTTTCCAAAGAAGACGATTTACTGAATGAAAAAGTACAGGGAATGATCTCGCTGATCGATGAAACGGTCAAATCTGTCAGGAGAATTTCAACAGAATTACGACCGGGTATTCTTGATGATCTTGGATTAATAGCTGCACTCGAATGGCAAAGCCAGGAATTTCAGAAACGAACAGGTATAAAAACTGATTTTTCCACAGGAATTTCAGAAGAGCATTGCGACAAATCCACAGCAACGGGTATTTTCCGTGTCTTCCAGGAGTCCCTGACCAATATTGCCCGGCATTCCGGTGCCTCTGCGGTGAGGAGCTCTCTTTTGCAAAACAATGGAAACATCATCCTCGCAGTGAAAGATAATGGACAAGGTATCGATAAGAAAACGCTGAAGTCCTCCAAAACACTTGGGATATTGGGCATGCAGGAACGAGCGATGATGATGGGGGGAAGTCTGCTGATAGAATCCGATGGCGGCACTCAGATTACGCTGACTGTACCTGTGGATGAACAAACAGAGAGGGTCCTTTCTTAAAAAATACCAGGCGTTTTTTCCTTTGGGAGTCCGGACTTTTGAGTGCATGTATGCATTCTACTTCTTCCCTGCTATCCTATCAATTTTTCAACGATCACTTGGTGTTGTTTTTTCACTTCTGAATATACCCGATTCTCTATATTTTATATTTTTACAAAAAATCCGCTTTCCATGAAAAATATTCTTACCCTCTTCCTGTGTCTGTGTGCAATAGCAGTCTTCTCACAAAAAAAAGAAAAAGAAATTAAGTATGACAAAATTTATTACAATGAAAGCAAATTTGAATCAAATGACATCATCATCACTCTTGTCGATGCCGTTTCTACTGACGGAGAAACAAAATTTAAATTGCGCATTACAAATAAATCAGGCGATTTTATTTTGCTAAAACCCGAAGAAAGTAAATTTATTATTGACCGAAAAGAAACGAATGCCGCTGAAAGATGGGTGGTCGTAGATCCCTTCGGATCGTCTTCAAGAGTCATAAACCTGAAAGGGAAAGGATATAACAACGTGAAACAATACAGTTTTTCCCTGGACGGCTTGTACCGCATTCCAAACAACAACAAAGGCATTCCTGTTCCCGACTTTCGACTTCCGGTTTCCCAGAATCAATTTTCTGCCGGAAATTTTAATTGTACACTCAGCAAAGTTGTAAAAGAGACTGATAAGACTGAAGTAAAATTCAAATGCACCTATACCGGAGACAAAGTTGGAATTGTTTACCCTTCGAGGATTTCCGTGAAGATGCCTGACGGGAACGACTATGCAACTGCACATACTGCTGATAAGCCGATCCTAATTTACAAAGGAGAAACAGAATCCTTCGTGACCGGATGGAACCGGATGCAGGGTGGTGCTGCCATGGACATGCAGAAGGTGGAAATGCTGATCAAATGGAACGATTCCTTCACCGAAAATGAAATTCAAAAAATCCCTGGCACGATAATGGAATTAACTTTTAATGAAAAATTGAGTAATGAAAAGGGAAGATAAAGTGTAATGCAGACTGAAGAATGTGGAGTGATCCGAATATTGTTACAATTTATTTATTGAAAATAACATAGTACACAATATTGAATACACCATAAACAACCACACTGCCATTTATAACCGAAAGCCGCACTGATAAGTACGGCTTTCGGTTTTTAAACAGACGGGCAACAATTATCGTCCACTGACCTGTAGCCGGGAATGGTATTCACCTTCCTCCGATAAGCAGCGTATTTCATAGATCCCGGAAGACAAGTCAGAGAGGTTCAGGGAAATTTCATCCACACGCGGTAATTCTGTGAGCACAATTCTCCCCTGCATATCATAAAGCTGAACAGCAGTCAGAATTTTCCCCGGAGTCAGCACAGTGACCTGATCTTTTGCAGGATTTGGAAAAATAAATAAACCGGTGCCGGAAACAAGCGGTTGATGAATGCCTGTGAGTGGATCAATAGTGATGGTGTCGTTCATTCTTCCGATTGCCAAATTGAACTGTGAATAAGTAAGTGCAGTGACATTGGAAATACTGAACAAAGTATTGCTGACGGTGGAAATATTATCTACCACTACGACGTCAAACAGTACGAGATGACCAAAGCCGCCGTAGATATTCTGGTGGTCGGTTCTGCACAAAGCGAAATCCACACGGCCTTCAACAGGATTGTTCCGTACGAAACCAATCATGTCAGTGCCAACGCTGCCAAGCCATGAACCCGCGAAGTCGGCGTGCAGTGTAGTTGCATCCATTAAAGCCGGATCATAATGCACACTGAATGCAATGCCATACAAACTGTCAACCGGAAGCACCGCTGTGCCCAAGCGGACATCAACGAATACAGTGGCAGAGGGAGCCACCGTATCCGGAGATGCCGTTAATACCAATGGAGGTAATTGCGAATCGATGTGATTGGGCATATCTGCGAATCGCGCCGGATGGTTCAGACTGTAATTCTGGCTCACGGCCAGGGTGTCATCAAAATCAATATTTCCATTGCCGTCACAATCGGCATGTTTCATGTTCACTGCACTGCTGAACCAGTTTCCAAAATCATTCGCGGGTTGTGCAATCCAGTTCACAGATGCACTGCTGCGCACCGGGCCCGTTTCTCCAAATGCTATTCCAATATTCAGAATGTCCAGGTTGTCACAATTCAGATCATAATTTGCATCTCCCGGCCATACATCAGAAACGACAGTGCAGGGGGAGAATTGCCACCCTGTATTGCCGCCAAGATCTACACATCCCTGGCCTGCATAAAACTGCGCACCGCCACTTGCAGGAACATTGTTCAGCAATACATCGCTGATGCATACCTGACCTGATGTTTTGACAAGGTTCATAAATGCTCCGCCATTGATGAGAATCGGAAAAGCCGGTGTTCCATTGGCGACGAATTCACTTCCGATGGTCACTGTGTAGGCCAAGTTCACTGTTTTTCCCGGGTTATTCAGGAATAATGTATCGGCATATGCATATTGAAATGTCAGATTGCCGAAAGCAATAATCTTCCGGATGGTATCGATGGAATTGTAGCCGGAATAATGCAGATCTCCATATGCCGTAAGCACACGGCAATTCACATCTGTATTCAGAAATGAAAGTCCGTCTTCCATCACAGTAATATCACGGAAAGTTCCGGATGTTCGAAACAAATACAAATTGTTCACATTGTAAGGTGCTGGAAATTGTCTGCAAATCACATCCGTTGAGTTTGTGTTGCTGACAGTTCCCTGCAGATAGAAATTAGTAACGGTGATCGTCACTGCACCACTGATGAAACTTGTGCCCGGAACACTGGTGATGTCCGAAATACTAAGATCCTGGCCGTTCACATCAAATGTTCCGTCTTGAATGTCCAGTGTTTTCCCATACCATTCATCGGTGAGGGAGACGGTACCGTTTCCATTTACAACCACATTAAAAAAACGATTGCCAGCACTGGTAACCTGGCTGATTCCCGACTGAGGAGTAAGAGTTAATGTTGTCAGTTGCCAGTCCATGCCGGATGCCAGGGATAGTGAACCAAAAACCTGCAACTGATCACCGGCAATCGTTACAGCTGTCCCGGCAGAACTAAAATCAATATCGTGTACAGCGGCATTGGACAAATCAATTGTAAGTGTACCGGACGAAAGTCCGGAGTTTGAATCTACAACCACATTGTCAACCGCGGAAGGAACACAAGTAGTTGCTGTACCTCCACTGCTCAATGACCAATGCGTGGCATCGCTCCAGTTTCCGCTGCTGCCAATCCAATAAAGAGTCCGGGCCGCTGGTGAATTAATTGTCCATCCGGTATTGTTTCCCGCGTCAATACTGTTGTTTGCCGTGATTGCCGCCGGAGTTACATTCATACTGCTGATCTGCAGGAAGTCAATGGTAATGGGTCCTCCACCCGGTGAAATGTTTGCCTGTTGACCGTACACCGAAGAACGAATTCCTGCCCTGTTATTGCAATCTCCGTTACTCACCATTGTGGTATTGATGTTCAGAAAAATTCCCGGATCAAGGGTCAGGTTGTACCCGCCGTTATTCAACAACAGAGAATCGATGACACAGGAAGATTTCAACTGAACATTTTTTTGAAATTCTGCGACAGTAACATTAATGGTATCGTTTATGTCTAGATCTGAGGCGACTGTGAGGTAATGTGTGGTCAAATCTGCGGCAATAACTCCGTTTTCCTGAAACACAACACTGTAAAACGTACCAGGTGTTATAAGTGCAGAAGCAGGGCGGTTAAAAATCACCGATGTCGATATAGAACCGCCGACAGTACCGTTTAGAGTAAGCTCCCGGCACGAAATTGTTGCATTGAGTGCATCCAGTGTTGTTCCTGCATAGACATTGACGATGTTCGCATCCAGTTGATTTCCATTCAGGTTTATTCCGCCTGTTTCCAGGTAAAATTCTTCACAAAATAAATTGTCCTGCAATTCATAATCAGCACCGGATATGACATCAACAAAGTTCAATGCGATCCCATTGCATGTTATTGTTTGTCCCGGAAATGCTCCTTTCAGACGAAGCGACATCACCTGCCATTGAAGCTGAGCATCCAGCAGGATGGATCCATGCACAGTAAGGAGTGTACCCACGAGCCTCGGAGTGCTTGTCAATCCGGAAAAAGAAACTGAGTTCACTTCGAAGTCGTATTCATTTGTATTTATCGTATCATCACCGGTAAAGGAGTTTGCATCAAAGAACACATTGTCAAGTTGTGTGGGTTTGCAGCCTGCGCTACCGCCTCCACTTGTCAGCGACCAATGGTTAGGATCATTCCAGTTCCCACTCCCTCCAATCCAATACAAATCGCGGGAACTGAGTACCGACATGTTCCAACCGGTATTGTTTCCATTGTCAACAATATTCGTTGCCGTGAATGTTGCAGCCCCGCGGGTATGAATACCGGACATGGAAGCCCAATCAACTGTGACATTTCCTGAAGGCACGTTTAGAACACCATACCCACCGGGAGAATTGAAGGAATACATGGATCCCAGATCATTGCAATCCGAGCGCATGTTGAAGCGGTTGTTTACGGTAATTGTGGTAGTGTCACCGTTGAAGACAAAAGATTTGCCTTCAAGCGTATCGAATGTGCAGGCGGTGAGATACACTTCAGCCAGGGCGAAATCACCATGACCAATTACACAGTTGGTGACATTTGAAGTTCCGGGTATATAAACGTAGTTCGCCTGGGCATACTGTATGCTCCCGGTGTTTGTGAACGTAATCGAATCAACGGACAGTGTTGCAGGAAAGCCGGAAACAAGTCCGACGTTACAATGAAAAAACAAATTCGTACTGTTCGTATTCAGCACTGTACCCTTTAACTCGACTTTACGTGTAGTCATTACATCATTCCAGCGCCCGTCAAGATTGATGGAAATATCACCTGTAGTTAAGGAAGTACCCGTATCGGAAAGGATGGAACGGCAAGTAATCGTATGGCCATTCGCATCGAGACTGCAGCCAGATTGAATCCGAAGATCCTGTAAGCAATTCAGATCATCGCCCAGGATATATTGGCCTGGGCCGTCGAAGGTGATATTTTCAAGAACATGGTTTGTGGTTGTAACGGTATTACCGGCAAGGGCAGAACGCAGTACAATTTCGGTCCGATCAATGGCCATTGCCGCATCGAGCGTCAACGAACCATATATATATAGTGTTGCTCCATTTCCTTCCAGTTGCGGTGCAAATTGCACGCCAGCCCATGTCATGCTTTTACAATAATAAAAAGTTGAATCCAGCAACACTGTCTGACCGGATGCAGAAAAAGAGAGGTTGTCGACAATTACATTGTCGTTCAGGGTTGGGATGGATGCATGGAAAGTATTGCCCCCGCTGCTGGTTGCCCAATGGTTAGCATAATCACTCCAGTTTCCCGATCCGCCGACCCAATAAAAATCGGCAGCCTGGCTGACCAACGGAAAGAGAAATAAAAAGGCAAAGAGCCTGAGGCCATAATGTTTGAATGTGTTCATAGTGTTCAGCATTAAAACGGACTTTGTGGATACAATTTCACAGTACAAACATAAACCGGGTGCAATGGAAATAAAAATACAAATAATGAGATTTGTCAGCAGCCTATTTTATACCATTATGATTATTCTATTCTTGATTTCATGTATTTTTATCGTAATTTTAACAGTTTGTCAGTAGGTAAATATTGTAACTTTGAGCCTGTGACCAAATCATCCATGCGGACCATCAAGGTACAGGAATTATCAGGTGTTTTAAAACCTTCTGAAGTGCAGGCATTTCAGGTCTACCTGCTTTCACCCCTTTATAACAACAATAAACGTGTCCTGCAACTTCATGATCTGCTCCGGCAGAAATCCGAAACGGATGAAATCATCGATAAAAAAGAATTGCACAAAATACTGTTTCCGGGTAAACGGTACGATGATAAACAATTGCGTTATCTCTTCTCCTATTTATCCGGTCACATTGAAAATTTTCTTGCACTCCGTGAATTTGAAAAAGACCGGGCACAGTATCTCCTGGCCTTAAGACGTTCACTGGCGGAACGGAATGCCGGGAAAGCCTATGCTTTTGCAAGGGTTCGCTTTCGGGAAATGGAAACGCTGGAAAGTGTTTCCCATTACCTGCATCAATACCAAAGCGCGGAACTTGACCAGCAATTTTCCGCAGCCCGTGTACGGCAAGCTGATTACCAGAGTATTCTCAGCAACCTGGATCATTTTTACTTTCTGCGCAAACTACAGTTGCACTGTGAGCTTATCAACCTGGGAAATGTTTTTCAATCCGAAACCAATATGCTGCTGATCGATGAGATTTGCCGGCTGATTGTTCGTAATAAATTTTTCGAATCCCCTTTGATCGAAGTCTATTATGGGATCCTGATGATGCTGACCTGCCGGGAAAAGGAAAGCGAAGAACATTTTCAACGCGTATCCCGCTTGATCCATCAAAACAATGATAAATTCCCTGTTACCGACCTGAACAACGTCTACCAGTACCTGAAGAATTTTTGTATACGATTGATCAACAAAGGAAACGATGGCTACCGGAATATCTTGTTTGTGCTTTACAAAACGATATTATCGAATCGCCGGCTGATGGGCCACCGTGATTTTTCTCCCTGGGAATACAAGAATATTGTGACTCTTGGGTTACGGCTGCAGGAAGAAAAATGGGTAAAAGAATTTATCCGGAAATACATTCATTATCTGCCGGTGCAACAAAGAGCAAATGCCCTGACTTACAATTCCGCCATGCTGGCATATTATCAGAAAAATTTCCGGCAAACATTGAAATACCTGCAGGCTGTTGAGTTCACGGATTTATATTATCAACTTGATTCACGTTCTATTTTGTTAAAAGTGTATTTTGAAACGGATGACATTGAAACAATGCTGCATCACATCTCGGCATTCAAAATATTTATACGGCGAAATAAGCTCGTGTCCGCTTACCAGCGTGAAATCTATCTGAATTTTATCCGCTACACGCTGAAAATATTTCGTGCTGGCACGAATACAAAAAAGCTGGATGCCCTCCGGGAAGAGGTCCTTTCACAGCAAAATATTTCTGATAAAAACTGGTTACTGGAAAAAATATCGGAGATGGCCTGAACACCGCTTTCAGCCGGAACGATACGGATTTCCGATGTCAAAATATTATGCTTTTCAGAAAATATCACACCCTTTTCATCCAATAAACCAGAACAACAAGGGTATCCGAAAAGATGAATGTAAGCCCGGTGCAGTCATGGCATTGATTCGGTATCAAAAACGGATCAGGGTCAGGATGAAACAACGGCTACAGTCAATTTCCACGCTTTCCGAGCGATGCCTTTTTTAAAAACTAACGATAAATTGAAAAAAACCAATATTCCATCCGGAGCTTTATGGCTTTTCTCCGGTAATTCATAGTCCAAACAGAAAAATGGCCTACTTTGCTAGGCTATTCATCTGACTATTTATAACTTAATGCCCCTTTATTCCAAACCTGATCAATGAACCGGCTGTCGGTGAAGTCTTTCTATTCTTTTTTTCTTCTCTTTTTGATTCTCGGATGTGCTCAACAATCGTCCGCCAGTCATTCCATGGGATCTGATCTTACCTACCGTTGCCTGGGAGGGAATAGTTATGAAATTACACTCTCTTTTTACCGCGACTGTGCAGGCATCGATGCCGATTCCACTGCCTTGATTCATTTTGAATCCTCCTGCTTTGGGGACGATACACTTACAATCTACCTGATTCCCGGAACAGGCCAGGAGATTAGTCCCATTTGCAGAAACGATACCACCACATGCAATGGTGGAGAGTTTACAGGAATCCAGGAATATATTTACCAGGGAATTGTCAATCTTCCGGGGCCCTGTGCCGACTGGAGATTCAGTTATAATTTGTGTTGCCGGAATTGGGCCATTACCAACATTGACCGTCCGGGTAATACATTAATGTATATTTATGCAACCCTGAACAATACGATTACTCCATGCAATAATTCGCCGATATTTTCCAACAAACCGGTTCCATTTGCATGCCTGGGCCAACAATTTTGCTACAATCACGGAGGCTTTGACATTGACGGTGATTCTCTGGTCTATTCAATGATCACTCCCTATGATTCTGCCGGACTTTCCGTGAATTATCTTCCTCCGTTCACGGCAACGTCGCCACTTTCTTCTAACCCTGCCGTTAGTTTTAATCCACAAACCGGAGATATCTGCATGACACCGACAAACATGGAGGTTACTGTCATGGCTGTGCTGGTGCAGGAATACCGTAACGGAGTGCTGATCGGAAGTGTGGAGCGAGATATTCAGGTAACAGTAATCACCTGTTCGAATATTCTACCGACACTCGGTGGTATCAACGGCACCAATTCATTTTCAATGACTGTGTGCGCAGGCTCACAAACCTGTTTTACAATTTATTCAGCCGATGGCGATTCGCCTCAGAATACATATGTATCCTGGGATTATTCCATTCCCGGAGGCACGCTTACGACTCTGCCGGGCCAGCATGAATCGGCAAGCTTTTGCTGGACACCTACTCAGGCTGACATCAGTCCAAACCCGCATTGCTTTACGGCAATCGTTACCGATGACAATTGTCCCTATTCGGGGAACCAGATTTATTCTTACTGTATCACTGTCGCCGGACTGGATGCCGATGCCGGACCCGACATCACCATTGGTTGCAATGCTTCCGCAACCTTGACAGCATCGGCAACCGGCGGGAGTGGAATTTATTCATATCAGTGGAATTCCGGACAGACAACATCTTCCATCACCACAGGCCCGGGAATGTATGTCGTTACAGTTTCCGGTGGTTCATGCTCCAATTCGGATACCGCAATGGTCAATCCGGCTGCGGGCGTTCCTGTCGCTGATTTCACTACTAATTTTTCCTGTTCCAGCCTCGCTGTTCAGTTCACCAATCTTTCTTCAATCACTGGCGGAACCATCACAAATTATTCCTGGAATTTCGGTGACGGGGGAACATCGGTCCTCCAAAATCCTACCCACACTTTTGCTACAACGGGTAATTATACAGTGCGACTTATCGTTCAGTCTGCAGGCGGCTGCATCGACACTGTAAGTCAGACATTACACCTTTCTCTGAATCATCCCACAGCCGCATTTACTCCATCCAATGCCTGTGTTAATGCACAACTTAATTTCACAGACCTCAGCAGTTCGGCAAGTACGCTTGCCGATTGGAAATGGTATTTCGGCGATGGCGCCACTTCTTCCATTCAAAATCCTGCACATGTTTATTCTGCCGCCGGAAACTATACCGTTTCGCTCGTGGTGCAGAATAGTGACGGCTGCATGGATTCGATTGCGCATCCTGTCACAATATCAGGGCTTCCATCTCCCAATGCCGGAGTTGACCAGACCATTTGCAATGGTGCGTATGCAACTTTAACAGGTGTCGGCGGAGTTTCATTTAACTGGTTTCCGGGAAATGCAACCACTGCAACCATCACCGTGAATCCGGGAAGCACACAACCGTATATCTATACTGCTACAAATATTTTCGGTTGTCAGTCGACGGACACTGTGGTTGTATTTGTACGTCGCGGTCCGAATCTAAACACCAGCCCGGACAGAACAATCTGTCGCGGTGATTCTACAAACATATCCGCAAATTCATTTGGCCAGGTAACGTATTCCTGGAGTCCCGGAGGCGCCACTACTTCGCAGATTACTGTTCATCCTGGCGTGACAACAAACTATATCATCACTGCAACCGATACAGGTGGTTGCCATTCCTGGGATACCGTGCGTGTGCAGGTAAATCCTCTTCCTCTTGCAAATGCCGGTCTTGATCAAACTATTTGCACGGGCGACACTGCAACATTGGCGGGATCAGGTGGCAACTCGTATTCGTGGGATCCGGGAAATTTAAATTCACAACAAATTAGTGTCAACCCTGTTGCAACAACAATTTATACACTGTCGGTAACGGACACAAACAATTGTTCAGCAATCGACCGGGTCTGGGTAATTGTGAAACCTCTTCCGATTGCAAATGCCGGGCCCGACCTGGCAATGTGTCTCCTCGATTCCGTAACACTCAACGCTTCCGGAGGTGTTGTTTATTCCTGGACTCCCGGAGGAGATTCTATTCAACAAGTTATTGTCAGCCCGTCGGCCAACACAATATATACTGTGGAGGTTACGGATGCATTCGGATGCAGTGACACGGATCTGGTTCAGGTACGCGTTTACAATTTACCCATCGTGAACGCGGGCGCCGACAATTCCATTTGTTTTGGAACATCAGACACACTCCGTGCATCTTCCGGGCCTTTTATCTACTCATGGTATCCCGGAGGAGCAAGTGCCCAACTTGTTGCTGTAACTCCGGACTCAAGCACGAATTACATTGTCAGTGTAACCGATACCAATGGATGTCATGCATCCGATACAACACGGATTACCGTCTTTCCACTTCCTGTAGTGGATGCCGGACCTGACTTGTATGTCTGTTTTGGTCAACAGGATACTCTGGAAGCCAGCGGCGGTATGCAATATCTCTGGAGCCCGGGCGGATCGACTGCTCAACAGCTGATTGTTGCTCCGGATTCCAATGAAGTTTTCTTTGTTACCGTTACCGACAGCAATACCTGTGTATCCACAGATAGTGTGCATGTATTTGCTGACAGCCTGCTGATGACCAGCACAATCAGTTCACCTGCTTTATGCAAAGACTCCGCACAAGGTTTTGTTTCTGTGATTGCATCCGGAGGAACGACACCATACCAATATGTGTGGTCGCCTGGCGCCTACGCTACGAATGAAGTATTTAATCTTCCGGCGGGAGTATACACTGTTGCCGTCACTGATTCTTTTGGGTGTGTACAGACTGACTCAATAAGAATTTCAGAACCGCCACAATTGGTTTTGAATTGCTCCGGGCCGCTGACGAAATGTATTGGACAGGAAAGCATTTTATTTGCAGCGGCTACGGGAGGAACTCCGCCCTATGTGCTTTCCTGGAGTACCGGGGATCACAGTGATTCGCTGACTGTTGCTCCCGACATCACCACTTTGTATACGGTTTCAGTTGTTGACTCAAACAATTGTGCCCTGACACCCGACTCTGTAATTGTTACAGTGTATCCGGCGTTGTCTGTCTTTGCGGATATTATTCCCGAGATATGCTTCGGTGAAAGTGCATCATTGTCTGCTTTGGCCGGCGGAGGAAATGGCGGACCGTACCAATATGCATGGAACGACAGCTCCGTTTTTACTGCAGAGGTAACGGTGCATCCGGATAGAGATTCAACATTTATTGTTACTGTTTCCGATGGCTGTTCTCCCATGGTAAACGATACCGTCAGTATTGTTGTACACCCGCTTCCGCTTGTCGATTTTCTTCCTCACCAGATTCAGGGTTGTATGCCTGTCACAGTTGATTTCCAGAATTATTTTCCACAACCAGCTGGCGCAATCTATTCCTGGGATCTTGATGATGATTCTTTTTCAACCGACCCGGGACCGTCTCACGTGTACGAAAACCCCGGAAATTACGATGTCTCCCTGTCGATCGTAAGCCCGGAAGGTTGTTCCGACAGCATCACCGTTGAAAACACGGTGATTGTACACGGGTTTCCTACAGCGGCTTTTTCTCAATCAGGTAATGTCGTTTCAAGTTACAATCCTGAAATTTTTTTCAACGATAATAGTATTGATGCAGCATTTTGGGAATGGGATTTTGGTGATGGTTCAGTACCCTCATTTGAATCCGGTCCGTCTCATGTCTACCCTGATACCGGCGCCTATCTCGTACGTCTCATTGTAACCAGCCACGGAGGCTGTACTGATACCGTTTACAGCACACTTCGTGTAGAACAGGAGTTTGCACTCTATGTTCCAAATGCATTTACGCCCAATAAGGACGGTATCAATGAAGGATTCAGTGCTCAGGGAATTGGATTTGTTGACTACGAGATGTGGATCATTGACCGATGGGGAGTGAAAATATTCCACTCTGAAAGCGCCGACATTCCCTGGGACGGAACATTTTTCGGAAACGGAACACTCTGTCAGAACGATGTGTATGAATACATTATCGAAGTACATGATTACAAAGGAAAACTTCATCGGTTAATCGGCCATGTAACATTGGTAAGATAATTTACTGATCGTATCTTTGACAGGTACTATTGTTTATTCAGGTCTACTTCTTAATTTTTATTCCACAGGAAGTATTCAGTCAAATGAAAAAAATAATCATCATAGGTTTTACGGTTCTGTCGCATTGTACTTTTTCGCAGAATCCAATTCCGATACCTGATACACTTACAGGAACAACCATTCATCTCCGGGTTCACACCGATAGTATGTCTTTTCTTCCGGGAACAAAAACATTCACCAATGCCTTTAATAGTTTTTCATACCTCGGCCCAACACTCATATTGAACAAGGGAGAATTTGTAACGATGAATGTGGAAAATCAGCTGGGGGATACCACAACCGTTCACTGGCATGGATTACATGTGCCGGCAGCATCAGATGGAGGTCCGCATACCGTGATTTTACCGAATATAACCTGGCAGGCTCCATTTCTGGTGAAGAACAATGCTGCTACGTACTGGTATCACCCGCACCTGCATATGCGTACCGGGCAACAAGCCATGCGCGGCGCTGCCGGAATAATCATCGTCCGTGACAGTGAAGAAGCAACTCTGAATCTCCCGCGCAGGTATGGAATTGATGACTTCCCCATAATTATTCAAACACAGCAATTTGATTCCTCAAACCAGATTCTCTGGAGAGGAATGAATGACAGTATCGTACTGGTGAACGGAACCCAAAATCCGCAACTCACTCTTCCGGCGCAGGTTGTCCGCCTTCGGCTTCTCAACGCATCACAGGAAAGAAACCTGAACCTGGGATTCACGGGTAATACAGTATTTTCAATTATTGCGAGTGATGGGGGTTTACTGCAGGCTCCGGCAACAACAACCCGGCTCCGGCTATCCCCGGGAGAAAGGGCAGAAATTCTCATCAACCTCCGGCTGTTTAACGGACAAACCATCCACCTGCTAAGCTATGCTTCCGAATTACCACCGGGAGTACAGGGCGCTGCGCTGATGACGGGCATGGACAGTACGATGGAAAGTCCTTTAAATGGAACAAATTTCAATTTGTTACAGATTGATGTGGTTGCCCCTACAACTGCTCCGGTTACTTCGATTCCTGTTTCACTTGTTTCGTTTGCTCCATTGTTTGAAACTCAGGCAAATGAAACACGATGGATCACCATTACTCCGCTGAGCAGCTCGTCTTTTTCCGGGCCCTTCTTTTTCAATGGACAAACATTTGACTTGTTACGGATAGATTATACAGTTCCGCTGAACCACATTGAAGTCTGGACAATCTCAAATCAGAGCATGGTGGCCCACCCGTTTCACATGCATGATGTACAGTTCTTTATTCTTGACCGTGATGGCATTGCTCCACCTCCTGAAGAACAGGGCTTCAAAGACAACGTATTGCTTTTCCCGAATGAAACGGTACGTATAATTATGAAATTTGAAGACTATACCGATCCGTCAATTCCGTATATGTACCATTGTCATATCCTGATGCACGAAGACGATGGGATGATGGGACAGTTTATCGTTTCAACCGGAACAGGTGTTGAAGCCGATAGCGATCCGGGTACTCTTGCAATTGTTCCAAATCCCGTTGAAGACGGAGCATTGAATCTTCGATTTCCAATAGCGTTCAGGGGAAACAAATGTCAGTTGGAGATTTCAGATTTGATGGGAAAAAAGATCTTTAGTAATAGCCGCTTTGTTGACACGATCAATGAGCAATTCAATTTGCCTTTTTTATCTGCGGGTACATATTTTATAAGAGCAGAAAGCAACGGAAGGGTATTGTTACAAAAATTCGTAAAACTAAATTAACGAGAAAGTAATCGTGTGTTTTGTTCGTGAAGTTGATGCACAATTCCGTCTGCGAGTCCGATTTGAGGAACAATGATTTCTTCAATCTGGGCGGATTTCATCACACCCAGAAATATTTTTGCTGCAGGAACAATTACATCTGCACGATCGGGATTCAAACCCCAGATTTCCATGCGTTCTTCCACAGAGTGAATTTTCATCTCATCATAAAGCTCTTTCAATACAGCAAAAGCCAGTGGTTTATCTTTCTTTCCCAGCATTTTAAAAATTTTATTGATGTTTCCCCCGGATCCGATGGCTGTCAGCGGACCGTGATTGGCAGAAACAAGCTTCACCCAATTTTTAAATTCCTCCCACTGCTCACGGGTGCTTTTGCCCTGGAGCCAGCGCAACGTACCGATATTAAAAGACTGCGATGCAACGCAGGTTCCCCGGTCAAACAATGTTAATTCCGTACTACCACCTCCTACATCAATGTATAAATAGGAACGGTTATGATCCAGTTCTTCCTCGATGTGATTGGAATAAATCAACTCGGCCTCCTCTTTTCCGGTAATGATGTCTATTTTTAATCCGCAATCTTTCTGAATCTGTTTTACGAGCTCATCTCCGTTCGATGCTTCACGCATAGAGGCGGTGGCGCATGCCCGGTACGCCATTGGTTCAAAAACATCAATCAGCAATTTAAATGCATGCATCGTTTTTCGAAACCGCAGCACACGGGCTTCCGATATTTTTCCTGTAGCAAAGACATCTTCCCCCAAACGAAGGGGTATACGGATGAGCTCACCCTTTTTAAAGTGGGTTGCTCCATGCTCTTCAACAACATTACAAAGCAAGAGCCTGACAGCATTGGATCCAATGTCAATTGCGGCGTATTGGTACAACTTATTTTTTTTAGAATTCTTTTGAAAATACAATTTGCAGGATCAATTCGGCGATTCAGCAATGTGCTACTGATGCTTGATCAAAAATATATATATCCACTGATAAAACCTATTCTAAAAACAATTGAAACTTTTCCAAAAGAAATATTACATCGGTAACACTACTACTTCCAGAGTGATAAGAACTTCTCCGGGATTGGCATTCCTTCCGGGTTAATAAACCATTATAGAATTGTTATGCTTTAACGACGGCCTTTGCTGTGACCACCTGATTTTCTGGCGGTGCCACCTCCCGGCTTACGTTTTCTGTTGTCGGGATTATTCCTTCCCGGACTGCCTGTTTTGCCTTTAGCGGTTTGTCCGGAAGTCTGTTTCGGTGCCCCCGAAGAATTCCTTTTTGAAAAATGTTCCTTGGTGTTTCCTCGAAATTTTTCTTTACTGTTCTGTTCGAAACCGGATTTTTTGATGACCTCCGAACTTGAGTCATCAATCATTTTGTACAACTCGCTCATTTCGCTCCCGGTCAAATCCCGCCAATCACCAGTTGGCAGCCCTTTCAGACTAATGTTCATGATGCGAATGCGTTCCAGTTTTATTACTTCATATCCAAAATGTTCACACATCCTCCGGATCTGTCTGTTCAGGCCCTGCACCAGGACAATGCGAAACACATTCGGGCTTTCCCGAAAAATCTTACATTTCCGTGTAGTGACTCCCATCATCGGAACGCCACCGGCCATACCCTGAATCACAGCATCCGTGAGGGGTTTGTTAACGGTTACCAGATATTCCTTTTCGTGATTATTTCCCGCCCTTAGAATCTTATTGACCAGGTCACCGTTGTTGGTTAAGAAAATCAATCCTTGTGAATCTTTATCCAGCCGGCCGATAGGGAAAATCCGTTTGCTGTGATTAACAAATTGTACAATATTATTCTGTACATTTTCTTCGGTGGTGGAGGTGACCCCGACAGGTTTATTCAACGCAATAAACACCAAATCTTCCTCCTGTCTCGGCTCAAGTTCATGGCCATTCACCCGGACGCGATCTCCCGGTTGAACCTGGTCGCCGATCAATGCCTTGCGGCCATTGATAAATACGGTTCCCTGGGAAATAAACCGATCGGCCTCCCGCCTGGAACACAAGCCGCTTTCACTGATAAATTTATTCAGGCGCATGGATTACAAAGGTACAAATTTACCAGCGTTTTTTGAGGGTGCAATCGTGTGTACTCTTTTTAACTTCTGCACCGTTGGCTAATTCTCCATCATCACGAACCGAAACAATCTGTTGCAAGCAAAAAGCACACAACCGGACCGCCTTCATTCAAAAAGCGATAAAGGAATTTGAGCCGTCCTCATTACTGATTTAAAAAGTTAAACCGGAGTAATGTTGGTTTCTTGTTTTGCCCTTCATTTGTAATCAACAGATCACCATTTGCCGTGAATGTGATTCCTTCGGCTTTGTTGAACATCTCTGCATTCAAAAGTTCAATGTGTTCAAGTGTTCCACCGGAATCAAAAATAAAAAGCATGTGATCCACCGCTGAAAGTACATATAGTTTTTGGGTGAAAGGATGAATTGCGATGGCAGACATTAAATATTTTATTAATGGTGCTGTAGTTTCTCCTTTCTTCTTAGTCCTGGCGATGACATTCAATTTCTTCTCTTGCGCAAAAGCTTTTATTTCATTCACATTAAAATTAAAAACCGGCTCATCGCTTATTTGTTTTGATTTCAGATCAAATCCGTAAACCACTCTTTTGTCTTTGTATTCAGGCCCTTTCCCCGGTTTACTCTTACAGGCTATAAGCAGTCGATGGTTGCCGGCATCATAACACAGTCCCTCATTGTTGCTTGCAGGGATTCCTGTAGAAAAAGATCTTAGTTTAAAGTCCGTTGCGCGATAATCGGATATTTCAAACAGAGTTCCGTCGCTCCGCAGAATGTAGATGCTGTTTTCAACGCGTGTGATTCCTTCATAGTCCCCATCAATATGAAAATTGTATTGTTTGGTGATCTTGTTGTCAACGATGTCATAGATGAACAAAATGCCATTTTCGTCCTGAATACAAGCAAAAGAATTTTGATCTATGTTTGTCAATCCTGATATTTCATGAAGTATATCCGGCAAAATCAATATTGTGTCTGGCTGGGATATATCATATCCGGGTATCTTCGTATTGTTGCTGTATGAAGCAGGTGTACATACTATAAAAAACAAACATATAATGAAGCTAAAACGGGTAAAATGCAATTTTCGGTATTTTCTCATGGACAATAGTCTACGTTTACGGTAATTAATAACCGGATATATTCTGCTTTCTTCCAACTGGTAGTTGAGTCACTCAAAATAATTCTATAAGAACCTCAAGACAAAGGTTCAAAACGGAATTTTTCCTGAATTATTTGGTCCCTGACACTATAATGCAAAAATATAACAGGTCGTTTCCTGGAATAATCTTTCCTGTTTCACGCAATAAACATAATATTCAGGAGGTTAACCCGGCCGCAACATCTGATCAAACTCTTTACAGTATTTACATTTCCAGATTTTATCTGGATCCAATTATCCTGGAAACTTTTTTGAATCCATGTTTTTATAATGTTCCGGATTATCTTGAAAATAATTTTCCTTTTGAATTTTCAGGTGCCACCTTATGATCGTCTAATATCGATTCGATCAGTATGTAAACGAAAGGCCTTTACTCTTCAGTGCTGCTTTAAGAATAGACATTGTCGTTTTCCCAATTCCATGAAGTGCAAGGATTTCTGATTCGCTGTATTTTGAAAGTTCTTCCACAGTGTTTATGCTTTTGCTCATCAAAGCCCGCCGGGCCGGAGCATAAAGTAAGGATAGCGGGCCATCCTTGGGTTTGCTTTTTTTGTACAAATTGGACAGGTCGGGCAATCACTACTTTTGAAATACCGGTGGCCACTTTTGCACGTTCTTAATGCTTTTACTGTTTTTGTCATTGTTGGGGTTGCTCTTTTCATTTTTGAAATTTCAAAAAAGAGATGGTAACGTAGAATAGAATCCACCAGGTGTATTTGGCTATCTCTATTACAAAAATAAAATATTTATTTAGTTGAAAATGGTAAAAGATTGCGTACCACATGGATCCGTGGCGGAATACCATGTTACATAAAAATACCACTCAGAATCATTCACTCAAAAAAGACCGGCGATCCCGGACATTTTAAACAACGCAAAGCTCATCCTGCCAAATAAGCCATTCCGTTATTTACATCTTCGTACAAATCGATAACCTTCTTCTCCCTGCACATTTTTTTGAAAAGTTCCCTGACCACTTTAAAATCATCATGGATAGGACAGGGCCTTGTTTCTGAACATTTACTTAATCCCAGTCCGCATTGGTTAAAAACTTCAGTGCCGTCAATCGCCTCAACAATATTGATGATGCGTTGTCTCTTTTGCTTTTCTGTGATAAAAAATCCGCCATTGGGACCCTTTGTACTGTTAATGATTTCTTCTTTCACAAGTTTTTGCAGCAATTTGCCAACGGTATGCTCATTTTCATCAATGAATCCGGCTATTTCTAAAATACTACACTTCTCACCTGTTTCATATTTTGAACCGAGATAAACAACCGCCTTGATTGCTGCTTTACAACTTATACTGAGCATGTTTCTTTATTGAAAATAATTAGGGTACACGGCAAGATGATCCTGGATCTCTTTTATTGTTTCCTTTCCGGGTTTCGTTTTTAATTTTTCAATCATTTCATTTAATGGAAGCAGAAAGTTGTGTAATTGATTGTGTGCATCGCCTTGCATAGTACATTTTTGCAGAATTGTTCCAAATTCGGCTTCAAGGTTTTCGCTTAACACAGTATAATCGACAGATGCGCTAGCCGACTGTTCTTCAACCAGTTTTTGCATTTTTTGAATTCCTTCGGTTGTTTCACTGTTGGCTTGCCATTTGTTACCGTTGTCCAGCGATAATTTTCCTGCTACTTCTTCTGCAGTTTTAGTTGCATGCTCCCCGTGAAGTGTGTCAGTATCGGTTGTTTCAGAAGATGGGTTTTGCTTGTCATTGCTTCCACAACCAAACGAAACTATCGCTATTGCCAGTACCGGAATTAATAGTCGGATTTTCATGGGTATTTATTTTGTTGTTTAAAAATCTGTTTTGAGTATAATTATACAAATATTTTAGCGTGAAATTTCTTTCTCCAATTGAATGGCTTTGGGAAAGAGAATATTGTTCTCCAGGTGAATATGCAAATGTAAATCATCTTCAAACTCATCCAGCATACGATACAACAGGCTGTAGCTTGCACATGCATCATCTGGCAATTTGTAATTATTGGCAAGTGTCCTGATTTCAGCCAGGTGGTTTCCTGCCAATTCATGCTCCATCTCCATCATCTGAATCGGATTTTGAACGGTTCCGAAATTGGATGTAACTTCGGGCTGCGAACTATTTTTGGCTGCAACAAGTTTTTTGATAAACGGAAACAGTATTTTCTCCTCTTTGGCCATATGGGATGTCAACTCATTGTTCACCGCTTCAACCAATGGAAAGATTCCCATAAGTTCAGGGTGGTTTTTACCGTGAACACGCATTACTTTTTCAGCATATGCCCTGATATCGGGGAGGTTCTTTCTTACATAGGTGTGGTGTGTGTTAATAATATAATCGGCAAGAAAATCAAGACTCCACTCATTGTAGGGCAGCGGTCTTGAGGCCGGTATTTTTTCGGCTTGTCGTAATTCGTGTTCAATTTGCGTCACGTCGAGTCCCTTTTCTGCACAGGCTTCTTTCACGGTCTTCTTTCCTCCACAACAGAAATCCAATCCATACTTTTTAAAAATCTGTGCTTTACTCAAATCCTTTGCTGCAATTTGTCCCAGCGTTTCGTCACTTTCACCGGAAATTCTTTTGGAGATTC
>DAORHY010000019.1:0-21731 GCA_035438225.1 Bacteroidia bacterium | reverse complement strand
GGCATAATGCATACTGGCAAGAAAAGTACCGAGTTTGTCAAATGTCTTTGCATAGGAAGCATCCCCGAATTTTACACCGTCAACATACGTCACGGCACTCAGGGCAATAGACTTACTCATGCCCGGATTGAGGAGCGAAGGCGCCTGCAGGGCACTATTGATGTCATTGTCACGTACAGAGATCAGAGTTCCACCCAAAGCGGCAATTCGTGCAGAAGCAGGAACATTCAGAAATGAGTAAACTGCGGATCCTCCCACCTGTGCAAAAGATGAAAAGGCCATCAGGGAGATCAGGATTGAGAGAAAGTGTTTCTTCATGGAAGTGCAAAGAAAATAAAAATTCGACGTCCCTGAACAACGTCAGCCGGCATGATATATTGTCAGAATTGAAAATTCAGGACAACTCATGATCGACCCGGGGTTACGGCACAATCCCATTCATTCTTTGGTTGCGGAAAATGCAGGATTGACCATTTTTCTGTGATCATCTGAATGCAAAACAATTACAAAATATTCACAACAGAAAGAACCAACCAAATCAGCGGTCATTCTTTTGTTTACCTTTGCAAGTCCTCCAATTTTCCAGAGCGTTTATGGCTATCGAGCAGGATTTACTTGAAATATACGGTGCCCGGGTCCACAACCTGAAAAACATTGACCTGGCATTTCCCCGGAATAAGCTTGTTGTGATCACGGGTCTCAGTGGCAGCGGTAAATCTTCCCTTGCGTTTGACACCATTTATGCTGAAGGACAAAGGCGCTACCTGGAAAGCTTTTCGGCCTATGCGCGGCAGTTTCTTGGAAACATGGAACGTCCGGACGTTGATAAGATCAGCGGACTCAGTCCTGTTATTTCCATTGAACAAAAAACAACTAACCTGAACCCGAGATCAACGGTTGGAACCATCACCGAGATCTACGATTTCCTTCGGCTATTATTCGCCCGGGCTTCGGAAGCCTATTCGTATGTCACCGAAGAAAAGATGATTAAACTGAGTGATGATCAGATCATCGATCTCATACTTAAAAAATTCAAGGGTAAAAAAGTGATGCTGCTTGCTCCCCTGGTCAAAGCAAGAAAAGGGCATTACAGAGAACTCTTCGAACAGCTTAGTCAGCAAGGTTATCTGCGGGTGCGCACGGATGGACGGATAGTAGAATTAAAAAAAGGCCTGCAGCTCGACCGGTACAAAACACACGACATCGAATTGCTTGTTGACCGGTTTGAAGTCGCAGAGAATTCAAGACAACGCTTGTCCGAATCCCTGGTACTCACGATGAAACTGGGGAAAGGGACTCTCCTGCTCATCGATGCTGAGAAAGAAAAAGAGCATTATTACAGCCGTCACCTCATGTGTCCAACTTCCGGGATATCTTATGATGAGCCTCAGCCCAATACGTTTTCGTTCAACTCTCCGTATGGTGCATGTAAAAAATGCAATGGACTGGGCACAATTTCCGAAATCGATATCCGGAGCATTATTCCGGATCCGAAGATGAACATTAAATCCGGTGGCATTGCTCCGCTGGGCGCTCAAAAAGACACCTGGATTTTCAAACAGCTCATTGCTCTTGGGAGAAAATACAATTTTAATCTCACGATGCCCATTGCAGATATTCCGGAAGATTCATTAAACATTATTCTCTATGGCTCCGAAGATGTTCTGAATGTTTCAATGGATTATTCCGGAGGAAGTTCTTACCACCATGCCATTACCTATGAAGGTATCGTAAACTTCATCGTGAACCAGGACACCGAACAAACATCCAGCTCGATGCGGAAATGGGTACAGAGTTTCATGCTCCAGGCAGAATGCCCGGAGTGTCATGGCTCACGTCTGAAAAAAGAATCGCTCTATTTCCGCATCCATAATCAGAACATTGCCGGCCTTGCCGGAATGGATATTCTTGCATTGAGCAACTGGTTTGAGCAGCTGGAACCGAAACTTTCTGCCCGGCAGAAAAAGATAGGCCAGGAAGTCATCAAGGAAATCCGTAAGCGGATTCAGTTTCTTCTGGATGTAGGTCTGGATTACCTCACGCTGAACCGGAGCAGCAAGTCGCTTAGCGGAGGTGAGTCACAGCGCATCCGGCTGGCAACCCAAATCGGCTCGCAACTTGTGGGTGTGTTGTACATCCTTGATGAGCCCAGTATCGGGCTTCATCAGCGAGATAATGTGAGGTTGATCAAATCACTGCAGGACCTTCGCGATACAGGCAACACAGTTATTGTTGTGGAACACGATAAAGAAACCATTCTCGCCGCCGATTATGTGATTGATCTTGGTCCCGGTGCCGGAGCGCATGGCGGTAAAGTTGTTGCGCAGGGAAGCCCAATGGAAATTCTTCATCAGAAAAGCCTTACCACCGATTACCTGAACGGTACTTTGCAGATTCACATACCTTCACAGTTGAGAAAAGGCACAGGAAAATTCCTGGAATTGAAAGGTGCGACAGGCCACAACCTGAAAAATGTTAGTGTAAAAATTCCACTGGGAAAATTTGTATGCGTTACGGGAGTTTCAGGCAGTGGAAAATCTTCCTTAATCAATGAAACGCTTTACCCGATACTGAATCAGCATTTCTTTGATGCTCACCAGAAGCCTCTGCCCTTTTCGTCAATCAACGGACTGACGCATATTGATAAAGTAATTGAGATTGATCAATCGCCCATCGGGCGTACCCCACGTTCGAATCCTGCAACCTATACGGGAGTATTCACGGATATCCGGAACCTGTTTGCACAATTGCCGGAGGCGGCAATCCGTGGATACCTGCCCGGCAGATTTTCGTTCAATGTAAAAGGCGGACGGTGTGAAACATGTCAGGGAGGCGGAATGCGTGTGATTGAAATGAACTTTCTTCCGGATGTTTATGTTGACTGTGAAACCTGTCGCGGGAAACGATACAACCGAGAAACACTGGAAATACGGTACCGAGGAAAATCAATCAGTGATGTTCTCGACATGAGTATTGAACAAGCGGTCGAATTCTTCAGCAACATGCCACACATTTTGCATAAGATAAAAACCCTCGAAGAGGTCGGACTTGGCTACATCACGCTTGGACAACAAAGCACAACACTGAGCGGTGGTGAAGCACAACGTGTAAAACTGGCGACGGAGTTATCGAAACGGGATACCGGAAGTACTTTCTATATCCTGGATGAACCAACTACAGGGTTGCATTTTGAAGACGTACGTATCTTGCTGGAAGTCCTGAACCGCTTAGTTGACAAAGGAAATACAGTCCTGGTCATCGAGCACAATATGGATGTAATCAAAATTGCCGATCATATCATTGACCTGGGTCCCGAAGGCGGGCAACGCGGTGGCAGCATTGTTTGCGAAGGGCCGCCTCAGGAAATTATTAAAAACAAGAAAAGCATAACTGCTGAATTTCTAAAAAAAGAAATTTCCGAATACGAAGCTTTCGGAAACCTTAAGCAAGCTTAACCGTAAAACTTATCGCTCTGAACCGATTGCTGTTTTTCTGAATGTTCTTTTCAATCAGGAATCCTGCTGCTCACCTTCGTTTCCGGACTGAACACTACATTTTAACAATACAACATGAATTTTGACGAACTAAAAATCCGCAAAGCGTTTTCTGACAAGGACTGGCAGGAGATCAAAACACATGACACCTGGCAGATATTTAAAATTATGTCGGAGTTCGTTGATGGCTTTGAAAAACTAAGTAAGATCGGACCCTGTGTTTCGATTTTTGGATCCGCCCGCACGAAGCCTGAGCACGAATATTACAAACTTGCGGAAGAAATTGCCTTCAAACTTACCAAGGAAGGATATGGGATCATCACCGGAGGCGGTCCGGGAATCATGGAAGCTGCCAACAAAGGCGCAAAAACAGCCGGCGGAAAATCTGTCGGATTGAATATTGAACTGCCCTTTGAACAGTCGTCAAACCCTTACATTGACAACGACAAACTGATTACATTCGATTATTTCTTCGTACGTAAACTCATGTTTATCAAATATGCACAGGGTTTTGTTGTCCTCCCCGGAGGATTCGGAACCATGGATGAATTGTTTGAAGCCCTTACCCTTATCCAGACAAAAAAAATCGGGAAATTTCCGATAGTCATGGCAGGAAAAGAATATTGGGGAGGTTTGTTCGACTGGATTAAATCCACATTGATCAGGGAAAAAATGATTGAACCCAACGACTTGAATCTCCTGATGCTCGCAGAAGATGCGGATCATGCAGTAAAGCACATCAATGAATTCTATTCCCGTTATCTGCTCAAACCGAATTTCTGATCCCTACGAACACCAATAAAGGCCGGCGAAATCCGGTCTTTTTTTTTGACCGCTGACCAGAGCGGGGGCCATTCACCTGCCCCTTTTCTGTTGTAGTACTTAGTTTTTTTAAGTCCAACAGCTTTCCTTCAACCGGAAACAATTCAGGATTCTGAGGGTGCACTAGTTTGGGAAATGCAGGATTGGAAAGACCCACAGGGCATACTGCCCTGGTGTGATGTGCGGCCCGGCGGCCTTCCTGTTTTCAACATTGGCAACTGGATAACTGCCACACACACAATCCGTTTACGGACTCCGGTTAATGTATCTTGAGCCATTAAAACACACACAAGATGATCAAGCTTCTGTCGGCGATGTTATCGGCCTCCATGTTGTTTATTCTTTCTTTCTTTTTTGGACCAGCACAACCCGTAAATGTCGACATCGAGGCGCCGTCCAGGGTGCGGCCCGGAGATGATTTCGTTTACCAGTTAACTGTTAATAAGGGAACCCTCAACGGGTTTTCCCGCATACAAATATTCATTCCCCAGGGATTAACGGTTTCGCCTCTGGAAGTGAAAAATGCCCAATTTTTATTTGAAGAAGATTATGTAAAATTCATCTGGATCCAACTACCGGAAGAGTCCGAATTTAAAGTAAGTATGAAGGTTCACGTTGATGCATCCGCGGAGGGAGAAAAATACCTTAATGGCGAGCTCTCTTTTATTGAAAATGACAAAACCGAAAAAATTGCTTTGAAACAAACGGCAATTCAGCTGGACCCTTCTCTTCCGAAAACAGCTGATGGTTCCAAACCTGAAGTAGAACGGAAACTGGTCACCCTTTCCAGTGAGCGCGGAGAATACCAGGTTGAACTTACCATTCATCCGAACCAGGAACAAAGTGCGGCACGATTTATTGATGATATTCCCGAAGGATATACCGCAACAATGGTGGATGCACATGGAGCAGAATTTTCATTTACAGACCAATCCGCCATTTTCTCGTGGAAGAGTCTGCCTGCAGAGCCATTCTTTACTTTTATTTACAAAGTCGTCGGTGGCGAGAACAAACAGGTTCCGAATATCAACGGAATGCTGGTCTATGGTGATCAGATGCTGACCACCAATTCCGGCACAGCTGGAATTTCACCAGGGGAAATGAAGGAGGCCGAAGCTACGCCTGCCCCAGAAGAAGTAATCATCGATGCGCTTGTGGAGGCTGAGAACAACCGTTCACAGCTACCTTCGGAAGCCGGTGTTGCCCAGGAACAGGAACTGCATTTGCCCGCTCCACAGAGTGGTATTTATTATAAAGTTCAGATTTCAGCAACACGCAAAAGTCCGGTCCGTGACAACAAATGGTTTTCTTCAAAATACAACTGGGAGGATTCAGTGGATCTGACTTATCACGATGGATGGAAAAAATACCTTATCGGAACTTTTCAGGACTACAAGCGGGCAAAAGATTTCCGCAACAGAACCTCAGCAAAAGTCTCAGATGCTTTTGTTGTTGCCTATGAAAATGGCCAGCGAATCCCGGTTCAGGATGCTGTAAAAGCAGAAAAAATTAACCAGTAATCAGAGGAAAGCGGTTTCTCTCAGGAACAAGAAAAAGAATCTGTAAAAAGGAAGATGAATTGTATGTTGCTTTTAAAATGCGGAATGAAAAATCAAATTGCCTTTGTCCTCACAGTATTCTTTGCATTCAACTTATCATTGCTTAGCACTGCGCAATCCGAATCTGATTCAACGGAAGATAAAATCAGTCGTCTGCCTGTGCTCAGCATCGGACAAGGTGTATTGAACTTCATTGGCGATATCGGTTATTCCCGGCTCAACCAGCCTTTTACAGCACGGTCCGGGTTTCAACTCGAAATACAACAGCACACAAAATCACGGTTTTCAATAGCTGCGTTTATCCTGTCGGGAAGAATTTTCGGTGAAGAAAAATCTTTGCTTCGCACCCTGAATTTCCGTTCTTCCATGGTGGCAGAAGGCCTTCTGCTCCGTTTTGACTTCAGTTCCAGCCACAACCCGCGGCAGGTGCTGATTCCCTATCTCACGGCAGGTATAGAATACGTCTTCTTTCATGCAAAAGCAGACATGAAAGATGCAAACGGAACCACTTATCATTACTGGAACGATGGTAGCATCCGGGATATAGATGAAAACGATACTGGAGCCTACCGTGCCGTGAAAATTCACCGTGATTACACCTATGAAACGGATCTTCGGGATGCAAATGCTGATGGTTTTGGTAAATACCGCCAGGGTTCCTGGGCATTTCCTGTAGGCGCAGGTGCCCGCTTTAAAATTTCAAGCCGTTGTTCGATGCATTTCAGTTCCGTGCTTCACCTGATCAATTCTGACCTGGTTGAAGCTGTCACTTCAGAAAGCGCCGGAACGCGGCAGGGAAATAACAGAGATGACCGGGTATTGTATTCTTCTGTCTCCTTCCGCTATGATCTCTCCGCTCCGAGAGATGTACAAAAGAAAAACAAAGTAAAAATCAGGAAGGAAGATGTCGAACACATAGACTTTAACCAGCTGGCGAATGAGGATGCTGACCATGACGGAATTCCGGATGTGCGGGATGATTCTTCGGCAACCCCACAGAACAACAAAGTGCGTGACAACGGGAAACCGCTGGATACGGATGAAGACGGGATCCCGGATTACAGAGACAAAGAACCCAATTCCGCCAAAGATGCTGTCGTGAATACCGATGGAATGACCATTACAGAAGAGATGATTGAACAAAAGTTCAGGGAGGATTCACTTGCAGCGCTCCCCGCACTCATCGAATATATTCAAAGTTACGATCGACTTACTCAGCGAAATCCAAACATTGAAAAGCGTGATGCAGCGCGGCCCAATGGATTGCCTGCAGATATTTCAATCATTCCTTCCCTCTACCGGAGACTTGACAGGGACCTGAACGGCATCATTTCTCCAAAAGAAATTTCCATCGCTATCGATGAATACATCGAAGGAAGATCCCAATATACCGTACCCGAATTTTACAACCTGATTGACTTTTTCTTCAGTCAGCGTTAGTCGTTCACTCTTCTTCTTTCAGCTAACGTAATCCCTCCTTCCGGGTGAGGCTTCCAGGTAAGTATTCCTGTGAATTTGTTTTTTTACACTTTTTCATGCCTGTTCAAGGTGTAAGATTCGTAGTGTTTTTCTATTAACCAAGTTGCTTTTTGCAAGTATCAGACTATACTTACTACTGGGTGGAATTCTCATTGAATTCACCATTTTTTTAAAAAAAATCAGGATGGCAGAGCAACCTTTACAGATTCTTGTTGTGGAAGACGACGAATTGGACAGAATGATCATGGAACGTGCGCTGAAAGGTTCCGGGATGAAATATGAATTGCGCTTCGCTGAAGATCACGAAAGCGGAAAAATCGCAGCTACCGAAAAAGAATACGATTGTATCTTTCTTGACTACAATTTACCCGGAGGGACAGGACTTGAATTGCTGAAGGAAATCCGTGCAGCAAGGAACACCTCACCCATCATCCTGGTGACAAGCCAGGGTGACGAGAAGATTGCTGTGGACGCAATGAAAAACGGAGCGAACGATTACATCCCGAAAAGTTTACTTTCCGCAGATGGTATCGCTCAGAGTGTCCGCTTCATGGTCACCCTCAAGAACCAGGAACACCAACGGTTGATTCTGGAGCAACAGTTAAGGGAAACGGAACGCAGGCTGAAAACAGTTGTAGCGAATTCTCCCATCATACTTTTTTCCCTGGATGAACATGCACGATTCACTTTGATCGAGGGCAATAGTCTTCAAACAATGGGAATCAACAAACAGGATTATTTGGGAAAAACCATCCGGGAATTTCACAGTATACCCATTCAGGAAGAAGATTTTCGAAAAGCAATGGCCGGAGAGGAAACCACTTCCGTTGTTGAAATTAATTCAAAATACTTTGAGATTTTCTATACTCCCATTTATTCAGAAAAGAAGGTTGCAACCGGTGTCATCGGTGTTGCTTCCGATATCACAGGCCACAAACGTGCTGAAGACGAATTGAAAAAAGCCATGACACTGGCGGAAGAAACGGCCAGGCTGAAGGAGCAATTCCTTGCAAACATGAGTCATGAAATCCGGACACCGATGAATGGAATCATCGGGCTGACCCGGATTTTACTGAACACAGAACTTAGTGAAGAACAACTGCGGTTCCTGCAATCGATCAAGGTGTGTTCCGATAACCTCCTGGTGATTATAAACGATATTCTTGATTTGTCGAAAATTGAAGCTGGAAAAATGAGTTTCGAGAGTGTACCGTTCCGCATGGAGGACCTGGCGAGACATGCCGTTGAACTTTTCCAGTCAAAAGCTGACGAAAAAGCTATTCAGCTCAGTGCAAAAATTGACAGTGCAATTCCTGAAGGGCTTTGCGGCGACCCGACACGGTTGAGTCAGATTCTCAACAATCTGATGAGCAATGCGATCAAATTCACGAATGAAGGAGAAGTGAGTTTGATGATTAACTTAAGGAGCAACCGGGAGAATCAGGTCACGATCGATTTTGAAATAAAAGACAGCGGCATTGGAATTCCAGAGCAAAGCCTCGACAGTATTTTTGAAAGTTTCACACAGGCCAGCACCGATACAACCCGTAAATTCGGCGGCACCGGACTTGGGTTGACCATTGTGAAACGACTTATTGAATTGCAGGGAGGAAATATCGGGGTCCGCAGTAAACCCGGATCCGGAACTACATTTTTCTTCCATCTCAGTTTTGAAATCAGCAACGAAAAACACCTGACTGCCACTACTGTGGAGGAAAAGGACAACCGGACTACTTCCCATCTGAGAATTCTTGTGGCTGAAGACAATCCTATCAACCAGCTGATTGTTAAGAAGCTTTTTTCCGATTGGGAAACCCCTGTTGAATTCGCGGAAAATGGAAAAATAGCCATTGAAAAATTGACGCATGCGAACTTTGACCTCGTGCTGATGGACATACAAATGCCTGAAATGGATGGATATACAGCAGCTCATCATATCCGAACAGTGCTTCCTGAACCCATTCGTTCAATCCCGATTATGGCCATGACTGCCCATGCAACTCAGAATGAAAAGCAAAAATGTTACGATGCAGGAATGGATAATTACATCAGTAAACCTTTCGAACCTGCTGAATTAAAAAAGAAGATACTGGAGCTAACCATATCCCCCGGATCACCGTTAAACGGATCTGAGTCACATTCAATTGAACTCAAACCCAGGCAGGAAATGGATCAAACGCAGGATAATTCTCAAATCAGCAGCCGGGATGAGCACCGTAATTCCCTGCAAACACCCAACCTGGTGATTGAAAATCCTTCTTCCCGGACAGAACCAATTATTCCTGAGCACCAGATAAATCTTACCTACCTGAAGCAGATTGCGGAAGGAAACGATTCATTCATTATCGAAATGCTGGAAATGTTTCTGAACAAAACACCGGAAGCGCTTGAAAACCTCGATGCCTCTTTCCGGCAAAGCAATTGGGAAGAATTGAAACAAATAGCACACAGGATAAAACCATCCTTCGGATACATCGGTCTTTCCGGGACACAAAAATTACTTGCGGAAATCGAACGACTGAGTGAAGATCACATCAATCCGGAACGCATCGGCGAACTGGTTGGTGAAGTCAGGCAGGTGAGTAAATCTGTATTTGTACAGCTCCAGACTGCCCTGACCGGGATGAAATGATCCTTCATTTCCGGGCATGCTATACCCAGAGAGAAAAGAAAAACAAACAGATTCATTTACCTGATTTTGTAATGCATAAGAAGTTCATTAACCCCGGCTAAATTCCGGGGTTATTTTTTATAAAATTTTCACTGATTTTTTTCAACAATTCATAGCTGAAAGCCTCATATTCTGTCCCAATTTCAAGTGAATAAAATAGTATCTTGGCGCTTTCTTTTCACACGGAGTATACGATGAAAGTTCTGGTTTGCGAAGACGATGAAATGGTACTGAAAATGGTGGAATTCCGTCTTCAGAAAGAAGGCTATGAGGTTCACCTTGCCAAAGACGGAAAGGAAGCTTTGGAAAAAATTGCTTCATTGCGTCCCGATATCATCATCACTGACATCATGATGCCATACCTGACCGGCCTTGAAATTGTTCACCAGGTACGCAAGCAACTCGGGCTGGAAACGCCAATTATAATCGTGTCTTCCATCGGGCTTGAAAAGACTGTCCTGGAAGCGTTCCAACTGGGAGCTGACGACTTCATTACCAAGCCTTTCAGCCCGAATGAACTGTCTGTCCGGGTCAAAAAATTATTAATGAAATCAGCCTGATTTTCAAACTAAAATTGACGATTTCCGTAAACCTCTTTTACACTTTCCTGCGTCGTTGTCATTACCTGAAGCATTGCCCGGGTATCCAATAGCAATGTAAAGAGTTTCCCATGACTGGAATGAAATACTACCTTGTTTACACTTTGTTTTTGTCCTTACTGTTGAGCGGACCGGTGCGGTTGTCAGCTCAATCCAGGGGAGGAACAGACACATTGGTAGTTGTTACCGATACCACAGATATCGATGCGCTTTTCAAAAAAGCCAGGGAATACAGTTTCCAGGGAAACAACGGGCAAGCCCGTCGGATTTGCCAGAAGATTCTTGAGAAAAAACCCAACTATTACGATGTAAGGACATTCCTTGGACGCACCTATGCATGGGATAAGCGTTACGAAGAAGCCCGGACGGAATTCAGCCGTGTATTGATTGAAAAGGAAGATGACATTGAAGCCCTTGGCGCATTGATCGATGTGGAAATGTGGACGGAGAATTACAAGGTAGCTTCGGACTACCTTAAAATTGCGTTGGGTTATTATCCAACCTCCGAAGATCTTATGCTCCGCAAGGCAAGATTGCAAATGAGGCTGGAACAACAGGAGAGCGCTTCTCTCACGCTCCGGAGGATCCTCGATCTTAATCCCGGCAACAAAGAAGCATTAAAGTTGCTCAATGGCATGACGGATGCGCGTTTGAATAATAAATTCCAGTTATCCTTCAATACAGACTTTTTTGACAATGACAGAGCGCCTCAAAAGCTTGCTTCCGGAGAAATCGGCAGGAGTTTCTCTTTTGGTTCCATTGCTTACCGGGCGACATACGCTGAACGATTCAGTACAAAAGGTTTACAATCTGAATTGGATGGCTATCTCCGTTTCGTCAAATCCAATTATTTTTATCTAAACCTTGGTTTCAGTGATTCTAAAATATTTCCTGAGCTGAGGGCCGGTGCTGAAATTTTCCAAAAAATTCCTGCAGGATTCGAATTATCCGGAGGGTTCCGTTACCTTCAGTTTTCAAATCCCGGCACGAAAATTTATACTGCAAGTCTTGGAAATTATTGGAGGAATTACTGGTTTTCCATGCGTGTTTACCTCACCCCAAAATCAACCATCGAATCCAATGATTTCCTGAAAAAATCATCACAGACCATTATCCTGAACATCCGGAATTATTTTGGCGATGCAGACAATTACTTTGGCATACGTTTGGGACAGGGGCAATCTCCGGATGAACGCAAAATCACCGAAGCCGGTATACAAAGATTAAAATCCCTTCAGGGCGGTATCGAATACCAGCGTCTGGCATTCGGCCGTTGGGTAATCAAAGGCGATATTGGATATTCCAAGGAAGAAATCAGAACGGACACCTACCAGCAACGTATTTCGGTTGGTGTGCAACTTAAAACAATATTTTAATTCACCCGGATGAAAATTCTACTTTCCCGTCTACTAATCACTGCTCTGGCTCTGCTTTGCTTTGAACCCAACGTGGCAAGGGCTCAGAAACCCACTCCCCCGGCGGCCTCCGTGACTACCCCTGCAAAAAAGGTAAAGGATTTCGGGAAAGACTTTTTCAGCAAAGATTCTATCCATGTCATCAAATTGTATTTTGCACAGTGTAATTTCTGGGACTCTCTCGCTTATTACAAAAAGCTGAACGACTCGCTTGAATCTTCCCAATATATGCAGGCCACAGTCGTGATTGACGGAAAAAAATTATATTCCTGCGGATTGCGTTTTAAAGGAGAGTCTTCCTACGAATTCTATCCAGGTAAGAAAAAACCATTCCGAATCAAATTCGATAAATATATCAAAGGCCAGGATTTTCACGGCCTTGAAGACATCAACCTGACCAACAATTTCAAAGACCCCACGATGATCCGGGAGAAAATCTACCTGCACCTGATGAATAAACACGGCCTGCCTGCCCCGCGAGCCACTTTTGCCAAAGTATATGTTAACGATAAATACTGGGGACTCTATCTCGCCAATGAAAATATCGATAATGTCTTTCTTGAAACCCGTTTCGGAAATTCGAAAGGAAATCTTTACCAAGGGGAACCGATGGCCAACCTTGTCTATCTCGGAAATGACCAGGATAAATACTGGCCGAATTACATTTTAAAAACAAACCGAACAAAAAATGACTGGAGCGACCTGGTGAAATTCATTAAAGTGATCAATGATACCATGTTGACTGAAACAGACTATATCCGAAAACTGGAATCCGCTTTTGATCTGAACAGTTGTCTGAAAGCTTGGGCAATCAATAACCTGATTGGCAATATCGACGCCTACAATGTTTTTTATCCGCACAACTACTTCATTTACCATGACAGCGCAACAACGCGCTGGAACTGGATATCTCTCGATGGAAACTATGCTTTTGCCGCATGGAATCCGATCATGAATTTCCCACAGCTGATCCGGATGAGCATTATGGTCCCCGACTCTACTCCCTACAAAGGATCACGACCCTTACTGGAAAGGACATTGGGGAAAAGTAAAACCATTCAATTACGCTATCTTCAAATTGTCGAAGACCTGATGAAAGGAGATTTTGAACCTTCCAATATCAATCACATCATTGACAGTCTGTCACTCCGCATCAGGGTTTCCGTGTATGCTGACATCAATAAAATGTACTCGAACACAGATTATGACACCAACATCTCTTCAACAATCGGTGACCCATTGGATCCGGGCAATTTCATTCCGGGATTAAAATCTTACATTTCAGAGCGAAGGCAAAACATTCTCGATGAAATTGATTCTTTGAAAAAACAACTTGATTAAAATGGTATTACATCATCCGGCGGGGAATGGCATCCATCCCGCCTTCCCGCAGAGAATCAGTTTCAGATTTTAAGAACAACAGACATTGAATCGCTTATTACAAATAGACTGGTCAGATTTACAATACAGGGCTGAAGAAGTTAGCCGTGATGTGTACAGCTTTCCTGTGCATATTCGTATCCTCATTGGCGTGACACTGTTATTTCTTGTCATCATCCTGCTATTGCTTTTTGTGATTATGGGGAGCAGGATTTATAAAACGCAAAGGGAAAACAAAAGGAATTTTCTTAGAAAAAAATACCAGTCCGTTTTTACCCGGTTGTTGTTTGAATCCGATGATTTACCCGAAGGCGAGGCTCTTTTCCGGATGTTCGAGGATGTTGATTTGAAAATCCCTTATCACCGGGAAATATTGAACGATGAAATCATTCATTTGCATTCCAATTTTACGGGGGAAACTGCCCTGCGTCTGGAAAAACTTTATACTGCCGTGTTGTTTCACGAAGATGCATTGAAACGGCTGAACAGCAGACATTGGCACATCGTTGCGAAAGCCATGCGGGAATTGGCCCTGATGAATGTACGGGAGGCACATCCTGTTCTCGCAAAATTTCTGACCTCGAAAAATGAAATCCTGCGGATGGAAGCGCGTGTAGCGATGATGAAACTGAGCGAATCGGAGCCGCTCTCGTTTCTCTCCAGGGAAACAGAACCGCTCACCGATTGGGATAAAGCCAATATCCATGCAATGCTGACACGCATGGAAGAACCCGTGATCCCTGATTTCAGCAACTGGCTGAACTCGACGAATAAAACAGTTGTCCACTTTTGCATTACGATGATTGGTTTTTACAGGCAACAGGAATCAGCGAATGTGCTGGTAAAAATGCTGGATCATAAAGACGAGCATATCCGCCTCGCAGCAATCCGGGCGCTACGTGATCTGAACGCACGCAGTTCAGAAGAACACCTGATCACACTCTATCCTCTTGAAACTCCCGACATTCAGCATGAAATTCTAAAAACACTGGAAGTCATTGGAAAGGACAAATCATCCCTGCTGCTTGAAAAAATACTCAGGCAGCCGATCAAGGAATACAAACTGGCGATTCAGGCTGTCCGCTCTCTTCTGGTTACCTCCGGAAACGGACCGCAAAAAATTCAGGAGATGCTGAAGGGTGGAGACCAAACCCTGCAATTAATCATCCGTCACGCTCTGGATAAACGACTTTAATCAAATGGGATTAATTTTTTATTATTTCACAAAATTTGCCGATCACTTTATCCTGATCTACAGTGCCCTGTTATTCGGTACGTATTTTTTGCTGTCAACATTCTCCGCGCTCGACATTAAAAAGTACATGCGCCGCAACAGCTTTATTGATTACCGCGATATTCTGACAGCTCCCTCTGCTCCTTCAATATCCATTATCGCCCCGGCTTACAACGAATCCAAATCCATTGTTGAAAACGTACGATCCCTGTTGAACATTCATTATGTGAATTTCGAAGTAATCATTGTCAACGATGGCAGTAAGGACAATACGTTGCAGTTGATGATTGAGGCTTACGACCTGGAGATAGCTCCTGTTGCCATCGAACCGAACCTGGAATCAAAACCAATTGTAGCTGTTTATAAATCCAGGACCCCTTCCCTCAGCCGGCTGACAGTAGTTGACAAGGTAAACGGCGGTAAGGCAGACGCCCTCAATGCGGGCATTAACATTTCACGCTATGGAATTTTTGCCGCTATTGACGTTGACTGTATTCTTGAATATGAATCCCTGTTGAAGATGGTGAAACCATTTATGGAACAAAGCGAATCCGAAAAGGTGATTGCGGTTGGCGGGGTAGTAAGAATTGCAAATTCCTGCGAAGTCAAGGAAGGTAAAATTATCCGGGTAAATCTTCCGGATCAGATCATTCCGCGGATCCAGGTACTGGAATACATCCGGGCATTTCTCCTGGGCAGAATGGCCTGGAGCAGGCTCAACGGATTAATTCTTATTTCCGGCGCATTTGGAATGTTCGATAAAAAAATTGCCATTGCCTGCGGGGGATACAATCACCGCACAGTCGGTGAAGATATGGAACTGGTCATCCGTATGCGGCGTTTCATGGAAGAGAAAAAAGAAAAGTACCGGGTTGTTTATCTTCCGGATCCATTGTGCTGGACAGAAGCGCCTTCTTCACTGAAAATTCTTAGCAAACAAAGAAACCGCTGGACACGCGGAACTGCAGAAACCCTGTGGATTCATAAAAAATTAATTTTTAATCCCCGGTATAATTTCCTGGGAATGATCAGTATGCCTTTCTGGTTTCTTTTTGAATGGCTCGCTCCGATTGTGGAGATGACAGCATTTCTTTACCTCGTGATGATGGCCTTTTTGGGGATTCTGAATGTTGAATTATTCGTTACTTTATTTTGTCTGATTTATGCATTTGCAATCATGTATTCAACCGCAGCCATTTTGTTTGAAGAATTATCGTTCCATCAGTACAAACGCAAAAGAGATATTTTCAGGCTGCTCGGAACAGCCTTTATCGAGCCGCTGATCATCCATCCGCTAACTGTATACTATGCGATACGCGGAAACCTTGATCTGATGACTGGAGTTAAGAACTGGGGAGAAATGACAAGAGCCGGATTTTCAAGAAAAAAATAGTTTCCTCCGAAAACTTTATTTTCCCTGCTATAAAACATCCTTGTTCCACGATAAGAATTTAATTTCCTGGACCTGATACAAGGTATGCTTCCCTGAAAATTCGTTGCATCATCGGCAGATAAAATTCCCAGAAAAACCGGTTTCTGTCGGTAATATCAACCGCGTTGTACATGAGAAATTTCAGGCCGGTGATACCGGATAACTTTGCAAACCTGAACTTGGTCGGATTGTCGGCAAAGTCACCGCAAAAATAAAAGAAGCGGCAATCTTTTGTTCGCTTCAGAATAGCCGGATATATTTTAGGAATGTTGTTTTGAGCCAATAATTCTGATCCCTGTGCGGTTGTATTGAGGATGTATTTCGACATCACTTCGTTGGTATCATTCCTGTTGATCATGATGTCCATCCAGTACGGATAAATCATTACGGAAGGTATGTTATACTGATTCCGGTATTTGAGGTCAGTATAGATTTTGGGAACAGCTTCATTCAATTCTCTCCCCTCCTCCATAACGAGTACCTTGCCATTTTCATGAATGAACAACAAACCAGCCTTTTTGAAATTCCAGACTCCATTGTGAGTCTGCTTATAGGTTTTCACAATCCATTTCGGAAGATCGGGATTATTCACTGTATCAAGTGAAGCGATGTACCTTGCCATCCAACCCGTCCATTCAATACCAAACAGTCCTTCGAAATTTTTCCTTACATCCACAGGAGTAGGAAATGCGATAGAATTAAATTCAGCAAGAATCGTTTTTCCCTTTGCCTTCATTTTCCGTAAAAAAAACAAATCCTTTTCCGACATTCCTCCGTATATACTTTCCGAATTTTCGTTTACGTCACGGTGTCTGTACCACTCATTCCCAAGCACACCGTACGTATCCGTAAAATAGGCCATGTCATAGGTGTCAACCAAACTGTCAAGCTCGTTGTCGTTGAGTTTTTCGAAATCCCTGATTTGATATTTCTCATCATCCTCCGGAAAAAAACCAAAATAATCTTTGTTGATGTCATAATAACTGCTGTCCGGCTTGATATACTTTTCATAGTCAAGAATCCAATTGACGGCACGGTGTTTAAAGCTGTTTTTATTCAGTACCGTTTTATCAACGATCAGCACATTCAATGACTTTTTGGGGCTGAATTCCCAGGCGATCCTCATCCAAAGTGGAGTCGCCAGGATCAGGACGATTGCCAGCAAAATGATACGGCTCTTCATTCGTAAAACTGTAAGATTTAGTGCCTAAATGTACTTTAATTAGTTGCCGAACATGCAACAAAAGAGGCTCCTTTTGACTAAAAAGATTAACAAAACAGTGTTTAAGAACCATGGCAACTACTAAGATCTTTGTGGTAGAGGACGACCAGTTCCTCGGTAACCTGATTAAAAAATCGCTTGAAAAGCTGGACTATGCGGAAGTCACCCACTTTCTCACTCCTGAAGATTGCCTCAACCATCTTCATGAAAACCCTGATATTGTATCGATTGATTACCTTCTTCCGGGCATGAATGGTATCGAGCTGATGGAAAAAATCAAGAACTACAATCAGGAAATACAGTGTATCATGGTTTCCGGACAGGAAAAACTCGATGTTGTAATTGAAACTTACCAGAAAGGTGCTGTGGACTACATTATTAAAAACGACAATGCTCTGGTGAACCTTGAGAATTCTGTAAAGAATCTCTGCAAAACTGTCAAATTAAAACAGGAGAATGAAACACTCAAGGATCAGATCATCGACCGGAACAAATATACTTCCATTTTAGGCAACAGCGGAGCAGTTTTTCGTGTACTCCGTCTTATTCAGAAAGTGGAAAAAAGCAACATCATGGTGCTGGTGACCGGCCAAAGTGGCACCGGAAAAGAACTTGTCGCCAAATCCATCCATTACAATTCTCCGAGGGCAAGAAAACCCTTCGTGACCGTTAACATGGGAGCCATACCGGCTGACCTGATCGAAAGTGAATTGTTTGGTCATGAGAAGGGTGCCTTCACGGATGCAAGGGATAAGCGCATCGGCAAATTTGAAGAAGCAAATGATGGAACTATATTTCTTGATGAAATCGGAGAAATGGACCTGACATTGCAAACTAAACTTTTACGCGTACTCCAGGAAAAAGAAGTCACACGCATTGGCTCAAATAAATCCATAAAACTGGATGTTCGTGTCATTGCTGCTACGAACAGAAATCTTGCACAGGAAGTAAAGAACGGGAATTTCAGAGAAGATTTATTCTACCGGCTACAGGGTTTTCTCATCCAGCTTCCCTCCTTGTATGAGCGTGGTGACGATGTGATCCTCCTGTCCAAAACTTTTTTGGGAGACTTCTGCAAGGAAAATAAAATGCCCCAGGTAACGCTCTCCAAAGAAGCTGCAAAGTTTCTTATGGAATACAAGTGGCCGGGCAACGTCCGTGAACTGAAAGCTGTTATTGAACGTGCAGCGATCATGTCTGAAAATAATATCATTACTCCGGAAGATCTGGTCTTCGCGAATTCATAGAACAACAAAAACCTAGTGTCAAAAACCTCCGGCAATCCTTGGAGGTTTTTTGTTTTGTACAGGTTACAAGTAATTTCAGAGAATTCCTTACACACACTAAAGTCAGGCAGGGACATCCTTTTCACCGGCAGGAATCAATTCCACTCTCCGGGTTGGGTAATTTCCCTGATTTTACAGACTGCCATTTGTAAAGCTGAATGAGGATTCATCAAAAAGGAAAAATCTTACAGATGTAATGTGAATGCGGTTTCACAAACAGCCATTCCTCCGTTCCGGCGTATGAGTATGAAGTAAAATCCATCCCGAATGACGCTGCGAAAATTGAAACTCAGAACACGACAAAGGCAAAAAATCTCCAGGAGAACGATCCTGATTGTCAGTGCCTCCTGTTTTGTTTTGATGATACTGGGAGTTACCCTGTTTTTCAATTTTTCAAATGTTGAAAATACAAGGGCAAAAGATGGGAATACTATTCATGTACTCATTGCACCAGAATTTCAGCCTGTAAATGAGAAAGAAATTGCTCAGCCGTTTTTCAATCCGGAATTAAGTACGAATCCAAATACAATCTATATCCGGAAAGCAAAGCCCATCGTTGCAAATTCACATAGTATTCAACATTAATTCATTCGAATTCCGAAAGCTACTTTTTGAATGTCTAAAATAATGGCCCGCTTTGCATTTTTAAAATACATCCTGCTACAGGGTGTAATTCTCACGGCCAATAACTTTTGCTCGGCGGCTACAAAAACTTCATCGCAATCCGGAAACTGGACATCTTCTTCAACCTGGTCACCAGCCGGAGTCCCGGCTGCAGGAGACAATGTTGTTATTTCAGGCACACACTCTGTTACCATCGATAATAATAAGTCAGTCCAGAACCTGACTGTAAATTCAGGCGGCACGCTTCTGTGGACGTCTGGCAAGCGTATAACGATCAACGGAAATTTTACAGTAAATGGAACAGCCACGATGAATAAGGGGGAAATCACGCTCTCTTCCCCCGGACTCTCCTTCACTCTTGGGCCAAACGCTGTGTTCACCTGGGACCCGGGAACGAACAATTCATCCAATGCCACATTATTTACCCGTGGGGTAGAAAATTTCTCGGCTACAAGCACACTGATCATTAAGAACTGGTATAACTACTCGATTGCATTGGGTTCTGTGATCACCGGAAATTTCGGGAATCTAACAATGAACAGCCCTTCGGGCGGCGGCTCCATTGTGGAATGGAACCAGAAAAATGAATTTCAAACACATCAGATCCAGGGAACACTCACGATTGATCAGGGATGGGTTACGCTGGATAAAACCAAAAGCATAACGGATGTGACAATTGGAAACCTGGTGTTGACTTCCGTCAATTCAGTATTTTATGGTCACAGTGGTACGCATCTGAGTTCATTCAGCATCACCTTTGGTTCTGTTACAAATAACGGAGGAATTTTCTACGGATTAAGCAATGGAAATGGAGATGTCACTATTAACGTTTTGGGAAACTTCACGAATATTGGCAATGTAAAAATCATCAACAACGATGGTGTCGCCGGAGTGTGCAATGGAAATGCAACCTTCAATGTTGGCGGAACATTCCAGCAAAGTACCGGTGATACCCGGATTATCTACAACATTACGACTACCCTTTCCGGAACTTTCAATTCAACGATTAACAATCTGAATCTCACCGGTGGTATATTCATGGGTCAGACAGGCTGTCACATACTTGGAAACACCAGTACATTGACTATCACCAATAACGGCACGATAAATTTATCTTCACCGGCCAATAAATTCCGATGCACTTCACTTTCCACCATTGGCGGAGTACTGAACAATGTCAAAGTGAATTTCACTGTAGGCGGAAACCTGGTTTTTTCCGGACCGGGAACGGCTGAATTCACCAGTACGGCATCTGCCGGAACAGAGACCGTTCTTATCGGAGGAAACCTGCAGATCAACGGCGGTGTGATGGGATTCAATTACGGTACTTCTGCAGCATCCCACGATGTCACGTTGCAAATTAACGGCGACCTGATTGTAAGTGGCGGGACGTGTTACCTATCAAGGAACAGTGGTACCAGTGCGGTAACAATCGGAGGAAACATCAGCATCACGTCAGGAATACTCGTCGTCAAAGGTGCTTCTGGGACGGGCACACTTGACCTTTCAGGGAATTTTTTACAGAGCGGGGGAACTCTTTATCTGCATAGCAATGGAACGATGTTCACTCCGAATCCGGTGACGATGAATGTAAATGGAACTTTCAGTCAGAGTTCAGGAATATTTACATATGATGACAACACGTCAAATTCCAGTGCTGTTCATACGCTGAATATCAAAGGCCCGCAATATACGATCAGCGGCACAGGAAGCATTACCCACGCCGGCCCGGGCAGTTGCAGTGTTTTTGGACTATTGCGATTCGCAAAAGCCGGAACACAACTTTACAGCCGTTCCGGGAATACACATTCCATGAAACAGGTGAAAATGGAAATCGAAGCCGGAAGCACTCTGAACATTGGTGCCGGGAACCTGGTTCCCTCTTCCGGCAATACACAGGCAACGGATTTCTTAAAAATCAAGACCGGTGGAATACTAAAACTCAACTCCAATCAAATTCTCTCGGAAGGAAGTTACACGTATTCCGGCATACAGATTGATTCAGGCGGAACATTGAGTCTGCAGTCATCCTATGGACTATACGATGGTACTGGATCAGCCGCTTTGTCGGCCAATGGAAATATGAACTTTTATCTTGACGAAAACAGCATCATCGAATATACAGGGACAAACAATCAAACGATTACAGGCACCGGTTCCGGCCTTGCTACAACGGCGCACCATCAATATGGAATACTGAGAATAAAAAAGACGAGCGAAGTTGCGCATCCTGTGCAATCAAATGTAACCGTCAGGACACAACTTCAGCTGGACGAAGGCGAGCTAAAGCTCAACGGGAATATACTTACCCTTTTGAATGGAGCAAGTACAGCCATCACCCGCAACAACGGATATATCCTGAGTGAGCAAGACGGAAGTATACTGTATTGGAAAAATTTAAATACCGGATTACATGAAATTCCATTTGGTTTGAGTTCTACAACATACATTCCGGTTTCCATTACACCGGTTTCAGGAACTCCTGCAGACATGCAGATATCGACCAGAGGCACC
>DAORHY010000018.1:0-22371 GCA_035438225.1 Bacteroidia bacterium | reverse complement strand
AGCATTCTTTTGCTTTTTTCATTTCATTCGTTTTAAAATCAGGCCATTAAATGGATATTTTTAACAAAGAAAAGGCCCGAAAAAGGGTGCTGATTGTGGGTTCCGGTTTTGGAGGAATCGAAATCGGACGCCGTTTGGATTCCCGGAAATACGAAGTATTGGTTCTGGACCGGCAAAACTATCTCACATTTCAGCCCTTACTTTACCAAGTGGCCACAGGAGGTTTGGAACCTGATTCGGTTGCTTATCCCTTGCGAAAAATTTTCCGTCGCAGACAGAATGTGACTTTTCGTGTCGCGGATGTTGATAAGGTTGAGCCGTCTATCAATAGTGTACACACTTCCATTGGTATTCTGCCTTATGATATTCTTGTGCTCGCGACAGGATCTAAGACGAATCATTTCGGGATTAAAGAAATTCAGGAAAATTCTCTTTCTCTGAAAACGGTGACCGATGCTTTGGACATGAGAAGTTTTATTCTGCAAAATTTTGAATCGACATTGCTAAGCAGAGATGTGGAAGAAAAGAAAAGTTTGATGAATTTTATTGTTGCAGGAGCCGGACCTACTGGAGTAGAAATTGCAGGAGCTTTAGCAGAATTGAGAAATCACGTTCTGCCCAATGATTATCCGGAACTGGATTTATCACTCATGAACATTACTCTTGTTGATGCTGCTGATAAGGTGCTAAATGTGATGTCGGAATATGCTTCAAGAAACGCGCACAAACAACTTGAACAATTGGGCATTCGGATCTTAACAGGAGTAAAACTCGAAAGGTACAATGGCAAAGAAGCGTTTTTAAGTTCAGGAGAAATTTTGAAATCGAAAGCACTTATCTGGACAGCAGGAGTGATGGGAAACGGAATTATCGGTTTGGATGCATCCAATTACAACCGGGGGAATCGAATCCTTACTGATGAATTCAACAAAGTGAAAGACTCGGAAAATATTTTCGCGATCGGAGATGTGGCTGCAATTGTAGCTGCTGATGGAACTACACATCCAATGCTAGCGCCCGTAGCAATGCAACAGGGAAAACAATTGGCAGCAAACCTTAATCTGGATGAAGGAAAGAAATGGAAAGCATTTCGCTATACCGACAGAGGAACAATGGCCACCATCGGCAGAAGTCGTGCTGTTGCGGATTTAAAATTTACACACCTCAAGGGTTTTCCCGCATGGATTGCATGGTTGTTTATTCACCTCATGCTTTTAGTGGGCTTTCGCAACCGGCTCATTGTCCTGATCAACTGGATCTGGAATTATTTCAGTTATGATCGCGCTATCCGTTTAATCATTCGACCTTATCGGAAAAAAGAAAGTGCATGAGCTGAATGCTTCCGAACTCACTTCACCGAACCGCCATTCTCCATGCCTTTCACAGGAGCAACAAATGCCAATTCACCCTGACTGTTTTCCGCCATTAAAATCATTCCCTGTGATTCGATGCCTTTTATTTTTCGGGGTTCGAGATTCACAAGAATGGCGACTTGCTGTCCGATGATATTTTCGGGAGCGTAATAATTGGCGATACCGGAAACAACAGTTCTCTGATCGATGCCGGTGTCGATGGTAAGTTTTAAAAGTTTATCAGTTTTTGGAACTCGTTCGGCGCTGAGGATGGTGCCGACACGAATATCCATTTTCTGAAAATCATCAAATGATGTCGCAGCTTTCGCCGGACTCACAACAGGATTTGCTTTTAAATTTTCCGCTTTGGAATTTGCCAGTTTCTGCAATTGCTGCTCCATCGCCGGGTCTTCGATTTTTTCAAACAAGAGTGCAGGTTCGTTTAGCTGATGTCCGGCAGACAACAGTTGTTTACCCAGAAAATCTTTCCAGGCTTGTTTTTTCAGATTCAGCATTGCCAGCAATTTCGCTGAAGTAAATGGAAGAAATGGTTCCATCAATTGTGCGAGATATGCTGTGATTTCCAAAGAAATGTAAAGAACAGTTTCAACACGTTTTGGATCCGTTGCCTGCAGTTTCCAGGGCTCATTGTCCGCGAGGTATTTGTTACCGGTACGTGCCAGGTTCATCAATTCAAACAAAGCTTCACGGAAACGATAAGCAAGAATATTCTCTTTAATTTTTTCAGGAATATCTTTCATGGCATGGATACAGGCTTTGTCATCATCTCTCAGTTCACCATGTGTTGGAACCTTTCCTGAATAATATTTTTGCGTGAGAACCAAAGTGCGGTTTACAAAATTTCCAAGGATAGCAACCAGTTCGCTGTTGTTTCTCGCCTGAAAATCTTTCCAGGTAAAATCATTATCTTTTGTTTCAGGAGCTGTAGCGGTAAGAGTGTAGCGGAGCACATCCTGTTTCCCAGGAAATTCCTGTAGGTATTCATGCAACCATACGGCCCAGTTTCTGGAAGTAGAAATTTTATCACCTTCCAGATTGAGGAATTCATTTGCAGGAACATTTTCCGGAAGAATGAATTCCCCGTGTGCTTTCAGCATTGCGGGAAAAATGATGCAATGGAAAACGATATTGTCTTTTCCGATAAACTGAATCAGACGTGTGTCTTTATTTTTCCAATACAATTCCCAATCGTTCGGTTTTTGAGTTTCAGCGAAAAGAGCTTTGGTTGCGGAAATATAACCGATAGGTGCATCGAACCATACGTACAATACTTTTCCTTTTGCATCTGCCAGAGGAACCGGAACTCCCCAGTCGAGATCACGTGTTACTGCTCGTGGCTGAAGACCCTGATCGAGCCAGGATTTACATTGACCAAAGACATTGTTTTTCCAATCTCCTTCATGACTTCTGATCCAGCTGTCCAGCCAGTCTTTTTGCATGGTGTCTAAAGGCAAATACCAGTGTTTGGTTTTTTTAAGAACGGGAGCTTTGCCGCTGAGTTGTGAATGTGGGTTAATCAGGTCGCGCGGACTCAGACTCTTCCCGCATTTTTCACACTGATCACCATAGGCATTGGTGTTTCCACAATTCGGACAGGTTCCAACAATATATCGGTCGGCAAGAAACATCTGAGCTTCTTCGTCGAAGTACTGTTCACTTTCTTCTTCAGTAAATATTTTCTTTTCGTACAGGGTTTTGAAAAAAGCCGCCGCTGTTTCGTGATGAATTTTTTCCGATGTCCTGTGATAAATGTCAAAGCTGATCCCGAAATCCGCGAAACTTTTTTTAATGATCGAATGGTACTTGTCGACGACTTCCTGTGGAGTGATACCTTCTTTTCTTGCTCTCAGAGTGATTGGAACTCCGTGTTCATCAGAACCGCAAATGAATTTCACATCCTCACCGTTTGCGCGTAGATACCGGACGTAGATATCCGCAGGAAGATAGGCGCCGGCGAGGTGTCCGATATGAACGGGCCCATTGGCATAGGGCAGAGCAGCGGTGACAAGTGTACGGGACATTCAGAATTCTTTTTTATTCATTCCCCGGAATAAACGATTGCTCGTTTGGTTCCGGTTTTAGGATATGAAGGATATTTTGTGTGTGAAATATTGGAAGATACGTTCAGGCTAAAGCTTTTTAACGATATTTTCGCCGCAAAGATAAGAATATGATCCGACCGCCCTACCTTAAGCCTGGCGACACTGTAATGATTGTTTCCACTGCCCGAAAAGTAAACAAAGCCGAGGTAAAACCTGCAGTTGATATCCTTGAATCCTGGGGATTGCAGGTTAAATTCGGAAAGAATCTCTATAAGTTTCAAAATCAGTTTTCAGGCTCTGATGAAGAACGCACGGCTGATTTTCAGAGCGCCCTGAATAACAAGAATGTACACGCAGTGATGTTTGCAAGGGGAGGTTATGGAACTGTCAGAATAATCGACCGCATCGACTTCCGGCGTTTTGTGAAAAACCCGAAATGGCTGATCGGTTACAGTGACATCACCGTGATCCATTCCCAGGTTCACAAACTGGGAGTAGAAACGATTCACGCACCCATGCCATTCAATCTTTCCAAATTGAGTGCAAATTGTTTATCTGTTTTAAAAGATGCTCTTTTCGGACAAACACTTCGGTACACCTCATCGAAGCAACAAGCGGTGCTTGAAAAATTAAACCGGCAGGGATCAGCCAAGGGAGAACTCGTCGGGGGGAATCTTTCAATCCTGTATTCACTTTCCGGAACACCATCGGATATTGAAACGAAGGGAAAAATTCTTTTCCTGGAGGATCTTGATGAATACCTCTATCATGTCGACCGCATGATGATGAATCTGAAACGAAGCGGCAAGCTGGCCGACCTTGCAGGTTTGATTGTAGGCGGCATGGCTGATATGAAAGACAACGAGGTCCCGTTTGGGAAAACCGCTGAAGAGATTATCCTTGATGCTGTAGCGGAATACGCTTATCCGGTTTTGTTCGGATTTCCTGCAGGTCACATACCGAATAACTATCCGTTAATTTTCGGAAGGGAAGCAATGCTGAAAGTGACTGATAAAATGGAACTGAAGTTTCAGTCATGAGCACCAGGGATAAAGAATTGGGTAAAAAAGGGGAACTGCTGGCCTGTGAATATCTCCGGAAGAAAGGGTATCTTATTCACAGACAAAATTACACCTTCGACAGAGCTGAAGTGGATATTGTTGCAGAAGATCAGGGAATGCTGGTCTTTGTTGAAGTGAAAACAAGAATTTCAGCTTTCCTGAGTGACCCTTCTCTTTTGGTCCCCATTAAAAAGCAAAAACAAGTTATTAAGGCTGCAGATGAATTTGTCAAACAGGTTTTTCCGGAAAAAGAAGGCCGCTTTGATATCCTGATCGTGATTACCAATGAACAATATACGTCGATAGAGCATCTTGTGGATGCATTCTATCCGATGTGTTGATTGGGTAGTTTCGGATTGTTTTGTTTATGATGCCAGTGGGTTATTAAAATACCTGATGCTTGGTACGCTGGTACTTCACCCAACATTCGGTATACACCTGTACATAATTGCGGGTACCCAATGCCGGCAACTGACAGCCATCCCTTTTTTCGTACCTTTGCCGCTTATCATCAAAAAATGGGTAAGTTTAAAAAGTCCGGGCCAGGCTCGCGGCGGACGGGCGGGGGAGCAAGATCAGGTAAAAAAACCTTTAAATCCGGTTCTGACCGGCCAACGCGCTTCAAAAAATCAGCAAATTCTTCACAGGATCGGGAAAAATCGTTTGATCGTTCTGCACGGCCAGATCGCGGTTCACGTCCATTTAAAAAGGATGATAACCGTGAAGAAAAATCTTTTTCGCGTTCGTCCGGGCCTTCCGGCGGAGCATTTCGTGATCGAAAAGACAGTGACAGGGAAAAAAGGCCGTACCCGAAACGCAGTGATTCCGGAGACAGAGAAAAACGGCCTTATCAAAAACGAAGTGATTCCGGTGATAGCGAAAAGCGTCCCTACCAGAAACGCAGCGAATCCCGGGATGGAGAAAAGCGCCCTTATCAAAAAAGAAGTGATTCCGTTGACAGGGAAAAAAGGCCGTTTCAAAAAAGAAGCGGTTCTGGCGATCAGGAAAAAAGACCCTTCCAAAGGAGCAAAAATTCAGATGACAGGGAGAAGCGTCCGTATCAGAAAAGAAGCGACTCAGGTGATGACAGGAGAAAGCCCTTTGTAAAAAGCAGAGAATCCGAAGACAGTTCTTTTCATAAAAAAAGTACGGGCGAGGGATTTTATGTCAGGAGAGATTCAAAACGCAGGGACGACATTTCATCAAAAGCAGATCGTGGTGAAAAAGATTCGGAATCCGAATCATTTACTGAAAAAAAAGAAAAATTTTCCAGAACGCAGGGAGAAAGAAAATCTTTCAGCGGTGTGAAGAGAGATGCCTCCGGTTCACCGCGACCGCGCATCCGTAAAGATGATACTGTTGGTGACCGCAGCAGTCACCGGGGTAGAATCGAAGAAGGCTCCGGCCATTCAGCAGCAGCTGACAACCAGGATTCTCCAAAATGGAACCGCAAAGAGAGTCATGAGTTTTACGGGGACAAACGAAAGTCCGGAAAATTTCAAAAGGGCCCGAAGAAGCCAAAGGTGACAGCTGCTGACGAAGGGTTGACCCGTCTGAATAAATTTATTTCCAATGCAGGAATCTGCTCCCGACGCGCAGCGGATGACATGATTAAAGCCGGTGTTATTTCGGTGAACGATGAAGTGGTTACGGAAATGGGATACAAGGTTCAGCCGGGAGATGTTGTTAAGTACAATAACGAAACACTGCGGGGAGAGCGCCTGGTTTATATTCTGCTGAACAAACCGAAGGATTTTATCACAACCACTGACGATCCGGAAGAAAGAAAGACTGTGATGAGCCTTATCGCCAATGCCGGTAAAGAAAGAGTGTATCCGGTAGGAAGGCTCGACCGCAACACTACGGGAATTCTCCTGTTTACAAACGATGGGGACCTGGCAAGGAAGTTAACGCATCCGAGTTTTGAAGTACAAAAAGTGTATCAGGTTGAACTTGACAGACCGCTCAAGACGTCTGACATGGATACCATCGTTGAAGGCATCAAACTGGAAGACGGATTTGTGAAAGTTGACGACATCGCCTATACTACCGATGACAAATCTGTCCTTGGAGTTGAATTGCATTCCGGCAAAAACAGAATTGTACGCCGCCTTTTTGAACACCTTGGTTATACAGTGAAAAAACTTGACCGGGTTATTTTTGCAGGCCTTACAAAAAAGGATTTGCCGCGTGGCAGGTGGAGGTTTCTGACGGAAATGGAAGTTGCCAATCTGAAAATGATGACGGGCAGTAAGAAGTTTGCCGGTAAGGTGGAGGGATGAGCCCGGTGTTTTGGATTCGAAGCTACATTGATGGGTTCGCGGGCACAACACCCACCTACTTCAAAATATCAATCCCCAGCACCTTCGATATTTCCATTTTCACGCTTTCGAGTTTTTTATGCATTTCCATTAATTCGGTGAAGTCTCCACCGGATTCATGGGCTGCTTTAATCCTTTTTTGATTGTCATCAATCATTTTCAGGACTTTTTTATTTTTAAGATGGAAAACAGATTTTTCTACAGCATCTTTCAGGATATCCTCTTCTACCGGAACCTTGATGTTATGCATTGTTGCCCAGTTTTCGCTCAGCAGGTACCTGGAGCTTAATAATTCGACTGCAAGTTCACTCACGGAAGGGTCTTCGGAGTTCAGGAAAACCCGGGTATCAATTTCTCCGGGTTCTGTTACCAGTTGCGTGTAGGTCTTCAGAATGCGGTCGTACAAGGGATGTTCAAACACGAGGTCGTCATGCGCGATTTCATCAACAATATATCGAGCGACACAAACAACAGTTTTGGTGACTTCTTTGTGACCCGGACGATCCGGATGTTCCACCTCATCTTCGAAGTGTAAATCATGGTTGCCAAAATAAAAAAGGAGGCGGATGATGTTTTTTTCCTGGATCTCAGTAGATAAATCCTCTGTCTGTTGTTTGTGCGGAATCAGAATCTCCGGTAACAGTTCCTCAACATCCTGAATGGGAAGATCTTTCTTTAATTGCTGCCGTCGGATTTTATTCAATTCGGCAATCAACAGGTTTTCCTGTAGATCCATCATTGCGCCCGATTGTTTCAAATACATCGAACGAATGATCGGATCAGGGATGCGTGCAATGGTTTCCACTACATCGCGCACGAGGCCTGCTTTTCGTACAGGATCGTTTTTTACTTCATCCAGCAGCAGGCTGGTTTTAAACATGACAAAATCCTTCGCGTTCCGTGTGATGAAGTCAACCAGTTCACTCTGGCTGTGTTTGCGGCTATAGGAGTCAGGGTCATCGCCATCCGGGAAAAGGACGACTTTTACATTCAAGCCTTCTTCGAGGATCAGATCAATCCCGCGAAGGGAAGCTTTAATACCTGCAGCATCGCCATCGTACAGTACGGTTACGTTTTTCGTGTAGCGCCCAATCAGCCGGATTTGTTCCACAGTGAGGGATGTTCCGGAGGAGGCAACAACATTTTCAATCCCGGACTGATGCATCGAAATGACGTCGGTATACCCTTCAACGAGGAAACAATTGTCCCGCTGAACAATGGATTTTTTGGCGTAATAAATACCATAGAGCGACTGGCTTTTGTGGTAAATTTCCGATTCCGGAGAGTTTACATATTTGGCTGTCTTTTCATCCTTCTTCAGTACACGGCCGCCGAAACCAATCACCCTTCCACTCAGGTTGTGAATCGGGAACATCACCCGCCCCCGGAACCTGTCGTATTTTTTACCGGCATCATTTTTTATTGTGAGTCCGGTTTTCTCAAGGAATTCTTCTTTGTAACCGGCTTTCAGTGCGAGGTCGGTGAATGCGCTCCAGTCGGACAAAGCATATCCCAACTGAAATTTGCGTATCGTTTCTTCTGTGTAACCCCGTTCTTTAAAGTAGCTGAGCCCGATAGCCCTGCCTTCTTCTGAATCAAAAAGTATTTCCGAAAAAGTTTTTTGAGCGAATGTATTGATGACAAAGAGGCTTTCTTTCTCATCGCGCAGTAAGTCGTCTTTTGGATCCGGGAGGGATTCTTCAATTTCAATATTGTACTTTTTAGCAAGATAACGCAGCGCTTCCGGATAGCTGTACTGCTCGTGATCCATCACGAAATTGATTGCGTTTCCTCCTTTGCCGCAGCCAAAACATTTGTAAATATTCCGTACCGGGTTGACATTAAAACTCGGTGTTTTTTCATTGTGAAAAGGGCACAGTCCGATCAGGTTCACACCTCTCTTTTTAAGGGGAACAAAATCACCTACCACTTCTTCAATACGCACGGTATTGAAAATACGGTCGATGGTTTCTTTACTGATCATGGATTGCCAGTTTTTTGTACTTGGTTTTTTTAATTTTTTTCGGAATGGCGCCGTTGATGAATTCGGAGATGCGATTGTAATATTCTGCTCCGCTGCTCACACCATCTTCGGTCCCGCTTTGATTCACCAAAAATAGTTCTTTTCGCGGAGCTGCGGATGCTTCATAGACAGAAAGGATTTCAGTTGTAAAAACCATCTCATTATCCGGGACGGCAATGAAAAGGGTAGGGGTCTTGATGTTTTGTGCTAAGTTCTTGAGATCCAGTTCGCGGATGGGGTATTGAAGTAAATTTTCAACTTTTCTCCGGAAAACCGGATACCAAAGCGGTTTGAGCAGGTTCCATTTTTTATAGGCGTAGCGGTCAAGATACGTGTGCAGGTCCTGGAAGGGACTTTCCAGAATCAGCACATCACAGCGACCGTCAAACAAAGCAGCCTGTGTCACAAGGGCAGCTCCGTTGCCTTTCCCCATTAAAACCAGGTGGTGTGTTTCGGGAAGTGAAAGAAGGGTATCCATGATGAGCTTAACATCCCTGACTACCGGTTCACCGGGAGAAAATTCTGTGCCGTCGCTGTTGCCATGCGCCCGCAAGTCCATGACACAAATATTAAATCCCCTGTCGTGAAATTGCTTGATGTGGTCGAGGTACATTATTTTACTCTCGTTCAGATCGTGAATGAGTAAAATGGTATTTGCAGGCGTATCTTTTGAAGCAATGTACCAGCCCCTCAGCAGTCCGATACTTTTTGTATTGACTTCGAATGAAGAATAGTTTATCCCCAGATCTGCAGGGTTGTAATGTCCCTCTTCGAATTCAAATTCTTCGTTTGGCATTGAATCGGGAAAGTTCTGGAAGGAATGAAACCGGACATACAATGAATCAATTCTGTCAGGATAAATGAAATCAGGAGAAACAAAACCGGGAGACAAATAGATGAATGCGGATGCAAATGCAAGCAAGGCGGAAATCAGGTAATAAAACTTATTCAGGTTCATCCCGGTCAGTGGGTTCTTTCAGTGGTATACCGGACAAGATTTTTCAATGATGCCTTGTAAATATTTTCAGGAAAATAATCCAGGAGACGGAAGGCCTGGTCCTGGAATTCCATCATTTTCCCGGAAGCATATTCCATACCTCCGGATGCTTTTACAAACGCTATCACTTCCTTCACTTTTACATCATCTGTATTGTGGTTTTTGATGATGTTGATAATTCTTTTTTTATCCGGATAGGATGCTTTGCTCAATGCATGGATAAGCGGCAATGTCATTTTGCTTTCCTTGATGTCTATTCCGGTCGGTTTTCCGATGACTCCGTCCGGACCGTAGTCGAACAAATCATCCTTAATCTGAAAAGCCATACCGATACATTCACCAAAACGGTGCATTCGGATAATGTCCTCATGGGAAGCACCGGCAGCACATGCGCCGCCTGCACAGCAGGAGGCAATCAGTGAGGCGGTTTTTTGCCGGATAATTTCAAAGTAAATTTCTTCACTGATGTCCAGTCGTCTTGCTTTTTCGATCTGCAACAATTCTCCTTCACTCATGACCTTGACGGCTTCGGAAACAATTTTTAAAAGATCATGATCGTGATTGTCAACAGAAAGAAGAAGTCCTTTGCTTAGCAGGTAATCGCCGACCAATACTGCTATTTTATTTTTCCAGAGAGCATTGAGAGAGAAAAAGCCCCGGCGTTCGTTGGAGTCGTCCACAACGTCGTCGTGGACGAGCGTGGCGGTGTGCAACAATTCGATGAGTGCGGCGGCGCGGTGACTTCGTTCATTCAATCCGCCGAGAAGTCCAGAGGAAAGAAAGACAAACATCGGACGCATTTGTTTGCCTTTTCGTTTTACTATATAATGCGTAATGCGGTCGAGCAGTGGAACCGTACTTTTCATGGAAGCACGGAACTTTTGTTCGAATTCGTCCATCACCGAAGCAATCGGTGCTTTGATCTCATTTAATGACGGGGACATAAGCAGGGGGCGAAAATACGTACTTTTTTCATAGCAGATGGCATCCCTTTCCTGCCTTCCCTTATTTTGATTCAGGCGAAGGAGAAAAATTAATTGACTATAAATTTACCATGTGATTTTACCTGGTTTGATTCGTCTGTTATTCTATAGGCGAAGATGCCCCGTCCCATGGTACTGGTTGCTATGCACCATCCTGAAGAGTCAGGATTGTTTCCCACGTATACCTGGTTTCCGGTGAGGTCAAAAACGCGGAGTGTCCATTTGCCGGATCCCGGACGCAACTGTGTAAGAAAACAGACTTTTTCTTTTGCCGGCACGGGATAGACGTGCTGTGATGACTCCGTTTTGTTTTCATTCACTGCCGTTGGCTCAATATTACAATCCAGAACTGCGCTCCCCCCGAGGTTCAGGATGAAGCCCGAAGAGGAAGTGGTGAAATTATTCACCAGTAAAAAATACTCATCGCCGGCATTCACATTCAGAACGGGACAAAAAGGATTTCCGGGTCCTGCAGAAACGGAAGTGGAGGTTCCGGAAGGATCCAATCCTGTTTCTCCGGAAGGACCTGTTGAACTGCTGCCATTGCACATATCCGGACTGGTTTGCGAGGTGAATGTGTTGCAAAATCCGGAACCTGTGCTATGGTACAAGAGCCAGTCGTAATCCGGGTAGATGCCGGGTCCTATCGAATCGGGAAAGAGTGTGAAGACAAAGGTGCCATTGGTGAGAAACCGGAAGCGGAACCAGTGTGACTGGAATTCCGAAATATCACAATAGTAGGCAAAGGCATCCTGATTGGAACCGGGACCATATGCGTTTCCGTTCACCCGTGTTGTTTCGCAAACCCCCTGTGCAACCGGGCAGTCAGAATGTGATTCTATTGCACAAAGAGAAAATGTCCCGGTTCCATTGCCTGCTGCTTTCCAGAAGCGCACGAATAAAGTATCACCGGGGTTAAAATCAGAACGGTCCACTACGGGCATCATTCCGGCTGCGGCATCGTCATCGCATTCAATCAGCTGTGGCTGAGTACAGGGGCCGGAATAAACTGCCAGGCCCCCGTCTGTAATTGTTCCTTCTTCAGTTGTGAAGGCGATGGCACCGGAGGCTGGAACAATCACTGCATACCACACATCCGGGGATCCGGGAAATGCACAGGATGGGATTCCGCCATTTGCAGGATCCGTCTGGTACTGGGCACCGGCCGTCGTGCCCGAAATAAATATACAGGTGTCGCTGTTTACAGTCAAGATCGGTGCCTGGCAGGGTGAATCAGACTGGCCAAAGACGGAATTGAAAAAAAACAGACAGGAAAGAAACGGGTAGTATTTGAATTTCATGGGAGATGATTTTTTATACTCCGGGTGCAAGCATACGAAACCTGAAGAAATGGATCCGATATGCATTGGGATTGTTTTCCGAAAATAGAAAAGGGGAGTGACAAACGGAAGGAAAAAATAGAGGCAACTCACTTTTTCAACTTCACCACTGCATGCTCATTTTTGTTTGCCAGTTGTCCGCAGGCCGCATCGATGTCTTTGCCCCGGCTTCTGCGTACATTTACAATCACACCATGATCTTCCAGGTAGTTTTTAAATGAATCAATTTTATCGTCCTTTGCATTCATAAATTCCCCGCCGTCAATCGGGTTGTATTCTATCAGGTTGACTTTGGCTTTCACACGGCGGCAAAAATTTTCAAGTTCCTTCGCATCGGCAATCGCATCATTAAATCCATTGAATACGATATATTCGAACGTCACACGGGTTCCTGTTTTGTCATAAAAATAATTCAGAGATTCTGCCAGCGCATCCAGGGAATTGCTTTCGTTGATCGGCATGATCTGGTTGCGTTTGGTTTCATTGGCTGCATGAAGGGAAAGTGCAAGGTGAAATTTCACTTCATCGTCACCCAGTTTGCGGATCATTTTTGCAATGCCGGCGGTGCTCACCGTGATCCGCTGCGGCGACATTCCCAGGCCATCGGGGGAAGTAATCCGTTCAATACTTTTCAGGACATTGGCATAGTTGAGCAAGGGTTCTCCCATCCCCATGTAAACAATGTTGGACAATGGAATGTTGTAGTTTGCCAGGGCTTGTTCCCGGATGATCGCTACCTGATCGTAAATTTCATCTGCATTCAGGTTCCGCAAGCGTTCCAGTTTTCCTGTCGCACAAAATTTACACGTCAGACTGCAACCTACCTGTGAGGAAACACAGGCTGTCATCCTGGAATCAGTGGGGATCAGTACACCTTCAACGATATTGCCGTCGAATAAACGAAATGCATTTTTTATCGTCCGGTCCCGGCTGACCTGGAAAGTATCTATGGAAACAGCAGGCAATGAAAACTCAAACTGAAGTTTTTCACGGAGCGGCTTTGATAGATTGCTCATGGCATCAAATGACCGTGCACTTTTCTGCCACAGCCATTCCCAAACCTGTGCGGCTCTGAATTTTTGTTCCCCATAGGCAATAAACCAGTTTTCCAGTTCCTGCTTTGACAGTTCCCGGATATTCGGTTTTTCAGGCTGAGATTGCATACTGCAAAGGTAGGCATTTTCGCAGGGAGAATCATTATTTCATGAATGGAGAGAGGTGCGATGAAGGAAATCAACCGCTGAAATCAACCGCCTGTGTTGTTTTTTCAGAAAAGCATTCTCACGCGGTACGTTTTTATCCCCTAAATTTGCAATTGAATCAAAAGTGTTTTCGGACTTCATGCGCTATTTCAAATCTGATTTTGTTTATCCTGTTTCATCACTCCCGGTAAGGGATGGAATTCTTGTAACCGATGATGCAGGAGTCATCGCAGACCTCATTGACCCTGTCCGGAGAAAGGAAGAGCACGACCAGGTGATCAGGAACATGCCGGAACTGGAAACCCGCCACGGAATTTTGTGCCCCGGATTTATCAATGCACATTGCCACCTTGAGCTTTCTCATTTGAAAGACAGGTTAACGGAAAAGCAAAAACTTCCTGCATTCCTCCGTCAGGTTTCAACTCTCCGTCAGGTTACAGAAGATGAAATATTTTCAGCACAGGAAACAGCGGATGCGGAAATGTCAGCGCAAGGAATTGTTGCCGTCGGTGATATTTCAAATACGGATCATTCCTTTCTTTTAAAAGGCAAAAGTAAAATCCGTTATTTCACTTTTGTTGAAGCATTCGATTTTCATCCCGACCGGGCATTTGATGTCTTTGGCAAGACAAAGGAATTATTTTTAAAATTAAGCGGAATGGGATTGGATGGATCCATCGTTCCGCATGCTCCGTATACGGTTTCTGCTAAATTGCTGAAGCTGATAAATGATTTTGTGTACGATTCCGGTGGTCCTGTGAGTATCCATAATCAGGAAACTGCCAGCGAGAATGCAATGTTCCGGGAACGGTCGGGTGAATTGTTCGATTTTTTAAATTCAGCAACACCGTTTTATCAGGATTGGAAACCGACCGGTTTTGCTTCCCTTGCATCGACCCTTGTGCATTTGCCGAAATGCAATAAAATTCAACTGGTGCACAATACATTCAGCCAGGCTGAGGATATCAACTGGGCGCATCTCTACAGTATGCTGGTGTGGTGGTGTTTTTGTCCGGGAGCCAATTTATTTATTGAAGACCGGCTGCCGGATGTTCCGCTTTTCATGAGTCTTGCTGCAAAAATTACGATTGGCACAGACAGCTATGCTTCGAACTGGTCCTTATCAGTTCTCGATGAATTAAAAAGGATTCATCTGACTTACCCACAGATTTCACTTCAGGATTTGTTGACATGGGCTACTTTGAACGGGGCAGAATTTCTCGGATATCACCGGGTGCTTGGAAGTTTTGAAAAGGGAAAAAAACCGGGAATAAACCTGATTCACGACATGGATACAGAAACCAGTCAGTTAACTTCGTCATCCGGGGTGGTGGCTTTGATTTGAAAAAAATCGCAAAGGCAAGCTTTGGATCACTGTATTGTTTTTATCATTACTCCACTCTTTTTTCCGATTGCTTCTTTATGACTCAATTGAATGAATCCAGAGGAGAATATTCTGGATTATACGAGCGTTTGCTTCACATTCGGAGTCATTCACCAAGTACAAATGCAGCCTGGTCATTATTAAATTTGAGGATTTTAACACATTTTTCTCCAAAATTCTTCAGAATAATTACTAAAAAGTAACGTTTTTAGTAAAAAATTAGTATAATTGGTTTTTCCCGGGATGTCTGAAATGAGATGCTTTAAGCAGATATTATTGACATCTGAGGCTGCAAAATTGTATATTAGTTAAAATTAATTCAACAACCGGAGATGCACCGCATTCAACACCTCCTGCAATGGATATTTGCCTGTACGGCCGCATTGGCTATGCTACTGCCTTTCTGTGCCGGTGCTACCGGCCCGGATCGGGAAGACAGCCTTTCTTTCTATAACTATTCATTGCTTTCCAGACAATTCGTGTATCAGGCGGATACCTCCTTTCGTGTGAACGAACCGGAAGTCAGGGCCGGTTTATTGTACGATGTTGTGAACAAGAAGATCGTGTGGCAGAAGAATATGGGCAGTGCTTATCCCATTGCTTCTTTGACAAAGATGATGGTCGCTTTGCTTGCTGTTGAAGATGTCCGCAGCGGAAAAATCAGCTGGGAAGACAATGTGCACTGGGTAAGGGAAACCGTTACGGGAAGAAAACACAAACGAAAGAAAGTATATACTTCAGTAAACTACACGCTTCGCGATGTTTTCAAGGCTGCGATGATAGCTTCCAATAACGAATGTGCCGAGCAGATGGCCCGGTACATCAGTTGCGGTGACCTGAAGGCTTCTATTGACCGCATGAACCGCAGGGCAAAAGAGCTTGGAATGACCAATACTTTTTATGGGAATCCAACCGGGCTGCCTGCAAGGTATGCCAGCCTGGATAACTCATCAACACCAACTGATCAGCTGACGCTTTCGCTCGAATTGCTCAAATATGATGAAGTCCTTGAAATAGCCGGGATGGGGTATGCTTCAATTGACAATGGCAAGTCAACGAGCGTCATCCGCAACCACAACAAACTGACGATTGAATACAGTGGAGAAGTGGATGGGTTAAAAACCGGTTATACACGACGTGCAGGATTTTGCCTGGTTGCCACAGTAAATAAATGTGAGCACAGACTGATCAGCGTCGTTTTTGGATGCCGGGGGCCACAGATCAGAAATGAGGTGGTGCGGGACATGTTCAGCGATTATTATTCAACGATAGCCCTCGACCGGCTCGGGCCCTTTGGGTCTTCGCCACTTCCGTCTGTTGCCGCGAAGTTGAATGTCGAAAGCGTCTCCGGTGAATATGCAACTGTAGTTGAAAAGGTACGCAAAACGCATGTGGTAAGGAAAGGTGAAACGTTAAGCCAGATAGCTTCGAAGTATGATTGTACCGTGGGCCAGCTTCGTGCCTGGAATAAAAAGGCTTTAAAGCAGAAATACCCCATGAGCGGACAACGGCTTTCTGTGTATACTACAGTCTGTCACAAAGTTTTTATCCGCAAACCTGCCAACGGTACGGAGGAAGAGGATGATAAACCAATTCTTTCCGAAGATGAAAAGGAAATGCTTTCCCAGGCAGTTCCGGAAGAGTATGGAAGTCAGACAGCAGGAAATGCTGTGGTACCGGCAACAACAAAACCGGCACAGGCTGTTCAGCCTCCTGTCCTTGTACCTGTCATTGATGACAGATTTGTATATCATACCATCGCTCCGGGTGATACCTTGTTTAGTATTGCAAAAAAATACGAAGGGGCTACGGTTGAACAAATCAAATCCATCAATAAGATTTCCAATATTCGGGGATTAAAACCGGGGATGAAAATTAAAGTACCTGTCCAGGGTTAATCCTGTGAGTTGAATTCCGATTTTCTCGTATTTTTACACCTTAATCCTATCCCTACGATGAGAAAATTGACTCTGGTCATTTGTATGATGACGCTTTCCGTTTTCGTTTCAAGTGCACAAAAAAATGTTGGCGTGCCAATGCCGGCCATGCCTGTTGACAGCATCACACGATTAATTACTTATGAGAAGGTTGTTGAAGTCAAAGATCTGAAGGCAGAAATACTCTATTCACGTATTCTTGCCTGGTTCCGTACCTATTATAAAAATCCTACCGAAGTCATCCGGGAAAATGATTCATTGAAATTCATGATTGTCGGTAAGCCGCGATTCAAAATATTTAACCCGGCAGATAAGGAAGGCACAAAAACCGATGCGGCATTGGTTCAATACACCCTCACTGTTGCGGCTAAGGACGGGCGTTTTAAATATGAGTTCACAGCCTTCAACTGGAAGCAGGCTTCCTATTACCCGTGTGAGCGTTGGATGGACACGAAAGCACAGATGTACACACCGGTTTACAACGACTATCTCCTCCAGGTGGATACCTATACCAAAGAAACCATCAACAGTCTGATCAATGCAGTAACCAAAGAAAAGCCCGTCAAAGACAAGGACAACTGGTGAATTTTTTTACCGGATCAGAGTAGTGTACTGGCAATTGCCAGATCCTCCGGAAGGGTGATTTTAATGTTCCATTTTTCACCTTCCACAAGATTTACCTCCTTGCCGGACTTTTCAAAAACCGAGGCGTCGTCGGTGAAAGAGAGGTCTTCCGGTTGTTCGAATGCTTTTTTCAGCAGGGAAGATTGAAAGCACTGGGGAGTCTGGACAACAACAAATTCGGACCGGTCAACCTGTGTGCTTGCAGTTTTGCTAATCCGGCGCAGGGATTCATGAACAGGAACCACAGGCACTGCACTGCCTTTGTCTTCTGCACCGGAAAAGCAACGTTCCAAAAGAGCCGGTGAAATGAGCGGGCGTACGGCGTCATGTATCCCGACCACGCAATTTTCCGGTGTGCGTTTTAATCCGTTAGAAACCGATTGAAAGCGTGTTGCTCCACCAGCGGTTACCTGCACGGGATGATGGAAGGAGTAGTCTGCTTTCAGTGTGTTCCAGATATCCAATTCTGCTTCGGGCAAGACCAGGATGATCTGAAGTCCGGGATCAAAGCGCACCAGTCGTTCCAGTGTATGAATCAGAATGGGCTTGTCTTTCAGCAGTAGGAATTGTTTCGGTACGGAAGATTTCATCCTGCTTCCGGATCCGCCTGCAACGACGATGCAATAACGTTTCATTCCTGAGGATAGGTTTTGGAAATTTTCGGTAAGATCAGGATTTTAAAAAGAGTGAAACGTAATGTCCATACCTTAATTTCCAATACAGGAAAAGTACAAAGAGGGTGAAAAAAAACGCAACCACTAGCAGGCTCATGCCCAGGGCCTTCGGTGCCAGAGAATAAGAGTATGGCGTTGCATATTGCATCAGGATGATTGTCGGAAGATTTTTTTCCTTCAGGATCTGCAAAGCAAGCGTATGATAGCGTTGTATTCTTGTCAATTCAGTATTTGCTGCTTCAATCTCGCTGATCATGCCGCTGAGTCTTTGCTGCTGTTCCATCAGCATTGCTCCGTTTTGCTTTTTATTTTCGATGTTGATCAGGGTGGAGTTTATTTCTCTGAGCAATGCATCTATTTCATTCTTCCGGGCCTGATTCATCTTGTTTATTTCAAGGATGAGACCTTTGTAAATGTTGATTTTCCTTTGCACACTTTCCAGGAGCATGTTTTTGTTCAGTTTATCAACGAAAGAAATAATATCATTGGCCATTTCCGCAGCCTTATAACGGTATTCATCACTGACGGTAACTGTGACCATGTTAAATGGTGATTTCTTGACTTCAATATTTGCTTTCAGGCGATTGAGTGTCCGCTCGTAACTGAATTCCCGGGTGGAATCAATACGGTAGTGTTGAATCAGCCCGAATTTATGGATCAGGTAATTGTGCGTTCTCGTGCTGGAGATGAGCTGGTAGACCCTGTTGAAATTTTCTCCTGTCAGCAACGCATCAAGCGGTTTGGTTTCGTTGTTAGGTGAAGTAAGGGAGACGGAATTGATATCATTGATGTAAAAGGTCGCAGAGGCAGAATACTTCAGTATGCGGGTTTTAGAATACCAGAAAGCCAGGCAACCAATCAGGACAAGCCCGGTCAGGAGCAGCCATTTCAGCCTGCTGATGGCATGAACGAGCTCATGGGTGGTTACCGTTCTTGCTTTTATCTGGTTTTGATTCGGTGCAGGTGTGTCCATGTCCATTGGTGATCGGGTAATTTTAAGAAATATTCCAATCCAATTTTCAATTATTTTGTAAACTGCATACAAATTATTGTCTTCAGCCGAAACCCATGGCCAAAAAACTACCGGACCTTCCCTTTCTGTTATTCCTGGCAGTGTTTTTTGTGCTCATGCCCCTGGTAAATTTTCATGCTACCATAGATCCCTCACTTGTGCCGAGGTATTTCATTACCTCCATTTGCCTGGCTTTGTATTTCTTTTCACGGATCTTTTCACCTTCGATAAATACAGAAGCAAATTCACTGCCGCGGGCGATACTGGCCATAGTATTCAGCCAGCAAATCTGGATGCTGATCACCATTGCCTGGTCGCTGAACCCCGGCGATGCACTGCAGGAGTGGTTCCGCATGCTCTCCTTCGGACTGTTCTTTGTCATTGCATTTCATTTCCTCCGGCAGCAAAACCATTCCGTGATATTCCTGGTGAGGTCGGCCTTTTTTGCATTGTTGATTTTTACGTATTACGGACTCAGGCAGTTGTTACCGCTTGTTCTGGATTATCTCGACAAAGGGACACCGATTATTATTGATCTTACCATTGCTTCGTCTGTCTCCAATAAAAATTTTTTCAGTGAAGTACTCACCCTGTTGTTGCCCTTCTACCTGTATGGTGTCCGGGTAGAAAAAGGACGGTGGCTTTTTATTTCCTGGGCCGGAATTTTTATTTGCTGCTTCTGGATACTCCTGTTGCAAACTGTATCCAGCTGGCTGGCCGTTTCATCAGGCTTGTTGACAGTATTCGTTTTTGCAGGAATCAGCCGCTCGAAAAAGCAAGCGGAAAGGCAACCGATCCCCCTTCGAAAGAAAATTTTCCTGACAGTGGCTGCAATTGCAGTGCTTGCTTCTGTAGCTTTTTTGTATTCAAAATCCAATAACTTCTCCTACCTCCGGAAAAAAACAGAAATGGCGCAGTTATACCTGAAAAAACCGGACTTGTTTCAAACCACTTCTTCCGCAAATAACAACAGTATTTACGAGCGCATCCTCATTTGGAAAAACAGCCTGCTGCTCATCAAAGAACATCCAGTCACCGGAGCCGGCCTGAATAACTGGAAGTTGTTGCAGGCAAAATTTGGTATCGGTGGCACCAATTACCTGAATACCGGGATGGTTCACTTTGAACACCCGCACAATGATTTCCTTCTGGTCTGGTCCGAACAGGGGATTCCCGGAATTGTGTTGTATGTATTCTTCTTTTTCATCCTGCTGCTTCAGGTGCTTCGACTGTTGAAACAAAGCTCTGATTCCGATAAACGAGCACTACTACTGATGGCAGCCATGGCCGTCACCAGTTTTATGGTATTGTCCTTTTTTGGCTATCCCAGGTCAAGGTATTATGTAATGTTAGTCTTGATGATTTGGGTAGCTGTAGTTTATTTACTGTCTTCTGAAAAAGGATTGAAGGTAGCGTGGCAAGTATCAAAAAACAGGTTGGCTGTCATCGTACTTTTTATCTTGTCGGTTTTCACCAGCGTGGTTGCATGGTATTGGTTCTCCGGCGAAATTCATATCCGGAAGGCACAGGCTTACCAGGCACGGAAAAATTACAACGGAATGATTCGTGAGGCAGAGAAAGCGAGAACATGGCTGTATCCTGTTGAAGGCACGACTACTCCGGTGATCTGGTTTGAAGGCATGGCCTATTTTTATAGTGGCAATGTCCCGGCAGCAAGAGTTGCATTCCAAGCTGCAAAAAAAGTGAATCCGTATCATTTAAGGGTGCTGAATGACCTGGCAACAACATACGAGCAAAGCGGAATGCGGGAAAAGGCAATTGAGCACTACAAACTGGGATTGCAAATCACTCCATTGTTTATTGAAGGTCTTTTGAATCTCAGTGCAGCGTATTTTAATCTGCACCAGCCGGATTCTGCTTTGGAAGTTATCAGCCGCATACCGGAGATGAAACTTTCCTACAGGGATGAAAAAAATTATAAGGTATTTTTACCGGCTATTCTTTATGCTGTCGCGGCAAAGGATACTGTGAACTTCACTGTATCGGAAAGGAAAAAGCAGTATCTGGACTATATCGCGAACGATACATTGCTTGTGAATACATTTAAGTTACAACGAAAAGCGGGGAATGATTTTGAAGGTGTATTGTATCAGTTTTTCGTGCGGAAAAATGATGTTCAGTGAACATTTAAATAGCCAGCAATCAGATGCAAGGATGTGGCATAAATCAGGGAAAAAAGGAAGGATTGAATAACGATTTCGAGTACGCGTTTGCGGTCACTCGATTGATGCGCCTGATTTTTCACTTCGTGGATTGTGCCCAGTTTTTCGAAATTATACAGACTAAAAAACCCGAAAATGATGCAGAATTTGAATTTTAGCTCCAGGTAAAGAACAATCATGCAAAAGGTCGAAATAAGCAACAATATCCACAGAATCAAGGAGGAGTCCAAGAAGAAGGATGCAGCCGAGAGCAGGACGGTGGCAGGCAGGAAGATGTTTAAAAACTTTTTCCTGACGGAAAGCTCCCTTTGTCCGATGTTGCAGACACCGGGTTTATAGTCATTTGATTGGATTTCGCCGGACATATTAATCGAAGAACAATTATAGTAGAAAATAGTTTTCAGGATCCATTCAGCCTGATTTTAGGGGATTTAGTAATCATTCGAACGACCTGCAGGAGGAAGAATTATCCTCTTTCTTTCAAAAATCCAAAGGAAAGGATATTTTCGCACTCCTTTTGGTCCCGTAGTTCAACGGATAGAATAGGAGTTTCCTAAACTCTAGATGGCAGTTCGATTCTGCCCGGGACTACAATTATAAGCGGGTGAGCAGAGGAAATGAGCAGAGGTCGGGGCTTTTCTGTTCACTTGTATTTTTCTCAAATATGTACACGGGCTCAGACTTCGACTAAACCTTTCTGTTTTGTCCTGTTTTAAATCTAATAATTGTCTTTTTGCACAAAATAAAAACCATCTTTCCTGCAGTTCATTTTCCAAAATTTCTTTCAGTCCTTTGAAAGAAGAGCACATTGAGCTTAGGATCCTTTTAATAATGAAGGCAGTGCCAGAGATTTGAACCAAATTTTGCTAAAATTGGAATATTGGGTGTATGCAATTCGCAGTCTGAAGGATGGACGAATATATGTGGGCATGACGGAGAATGTTGAACGAAGGTTAGATCAGCACAATTCGGGCAAGACCCGGTCCACCAAGGCTTATCGTCCCTGGACATTATTTTACGCTGAAAAATTGCCGGATCGTTTGCGTGCAAGGGAAAGAGAAAAATATCTGAAAGGTGGCGCCGGAAAGGAGTATTTAAAAAAGGGAATAATCGAAATGAAGAATTTCAACGGAAAGAATACCTGCCTGCCGGCAGGCAGGGGAGTTTCCTAAACTCTAGATGGCAGTTCGATTCTGCCCGGGACTACAATTATAA
>DAORHY010000017.1:0-23526 GCA_035438225.1 Bacteroidia bacterium | reverse complement strand
TTGATTTTCTGATGGACAAACCGTTGTTCAATTGGCGGATTGCATCTTCGACGAGAAAGGAAGTCTTGCTGGCCAGGATAATGCCTTTCGATACGGCAAAAGAGAAAACGGTAGATCCTCCGGACCGGAATTCGAAAATACTGACATCTTCGTATTCCCTTTCATCCAGTGTGTAACGGTTTCCGGCGAATTCTCCGAGTAAATTAATGGCCCTTCCTTTCCGGAGATCCTCCGGGAGAGCAGTAGCGTAGAGGTAATCAAAAGTATTCGCTTTGATCAGATGAAGTGAAACATACAATTGTTTCTGTGTCCAGATACTGCCGAGTTCCGGCTGCAAGTGGCTGATGGAATCAATGGCCCGCATCTGTGATTCTATGCGTGAAAAGGAACTGTCCTTCTGCAGCACTTTCCAGAAAAGCCCGTGACGGATTTCTTCCATGGCATCATTTCCGGAAGTACATTCAAATACAAGGGCGGCATCTGCAGGTATCGCATCCAGCGGATCTGTTGAAAGCGCAGTAGTAGTGTTGTAGAAATAGAAAACAACTGCAGAGACAAAGAGCAGAACGGTGGTTACAATAATGATCAGGCGTTTCATCAGGTGAAAGTATTCCGTGTCAGGTGAAAGAGTTCCGTGCAAGATAACCGGAATGCACGCTATGAACGGGATCCACGGTGCAGAATTATTTACAAACCGCTGTTCAAAGGGAGTTCTGCATCTGCTTTGTGAAGCCTGAAACTACGCCGGTGGAATGGAGAAGGGCCGAATTCATGCAAAGCCTGTCTGTGGAGGGCAGTGCCATACCCTTTGTTTTTGTTCCATCCGTAATGCGGAAATTTACCATGAAGTGTTTCCATGTAATCATCCCGGTAAGTTTTTGCAAGGACTGAAGCAGCAGCGATGGAAGCATACAGTCCGTCACCGCCGATAATACACTTGTGCGGGAGTTGGTTGTATTTGTGAAAACGATTTCCGTCAATCAGCAGCAGTTGCGGTTTTTTTCTTAACTGATCGAGTGCCCGGTGCATCGCAAGGATGGATGCATTCAGAATATTTATCGTGTCAATCTCCGCCGCACTCACAATACCTATTGCCCATGCAATCGCTTCCGATTCAATGACCGGCCGCAGCTGCTTCCTTTTGGTTTCATTGATTTGCTTTGAATCGTTCAGGTCGCGATGAAAAAAATCAGGCGGAAGAATCACCGCTGCTGCAAAAACTGAACCGGCGAGACATCCTCTCCCGGCTTCATCACAGCCGGCTTCCAGAAGTACTGATTGAAAAGAAGATTTGAGTCTGGCGGTCATGAATTTCCTGTCCTTTTTGTTCAATTCTCAGGATAAAGTTTTCTCTATGCTTTCCCACAAAGCAGAAGCTGTTTTGTCCCAGCTGAATGCATCTCTCCGTATTCTTCCTTTTTCGATAAGCATGGTACGGAACAGGGGATCTCTCACAAGTTTAATCATGCCTTCGGTGATTGATGATTCTGAAAATGGATCAACAAGCAGGGCGGCATTTCCGGCAATTTCCGGCATCGACGTAATGTTTGATGTAATGACCGGTATGTCGCAACGGAAAGCTTCTATTATCGGAATTCCGAATCCTTCGAAATTAGAAACATACGTCAGGGCGAAAGCAGCTCCGGTCACCTTCTGAAGTTCTTCGTCATCTAACCTGCCGGTAAACACCACCGCTTCTTTCCATTTCATTCCCTGCAACACAGTCTCCATTTCTTGGGTCCACCAGCGTTTGGTACCTGCCAGAACCAGGCAGAATTCCTCCTGAACCTGATCCCGGAAAGCTTCAAAAGCCCTCATCAGATTGGCGATGTTCTTGCGTTGGTGAAGCGCTCCGATGAATAAAAAATATTTTTTCCCCTGTGTGTATTTTGCTCGTATCAATGCAGCATCCGTGTTTCCAAGCGGAGAAAAATTTTCACCTGCACCATTGTAAACTACATCAATTCTGGATTCCGGAATGTGATACATTCTGGCGATATCTTTTCTTGAATAATCGGAAACGGTAGCGATTCGGGCCGCTGCTTTTGCATAACGCGGAAAATAATGGCGGTAATAGATCCGGTTGAAAAACGGAAGATCCCCGGGATAGTGTTCGAAATTTATATCATGAATTACCGCCAGTGTTTTTTGGCGGGAGCGTAAGGACAGGTAGCCATCCGTGGATAAAAACAAATCAGGTTTCAGCTTTTTAAATACCCGTGGCAAAGATTGCTCATACCAAAGATACCAGAGGATCGGGTGACGCGCAGGAGGGGAGACAACCACCGGGGTAATGTTGTCGGAAAACAGGAACGAAGGATCGTATGGCCGGTCGAAAATGAAAACAAACTCGAAATCGGTATGCCTGCGGGTAATGCGCCTTAAACTTTCGTAAGTGAAATATCCGATGCCCTCCATCTTGTCTTTCACTAGCATACGGGCGTTTACCGCGATCATCATGTTCCTGATTTTACTTGCCGAAATTACTAATCCTCTCAGGCATCCGAAGGGAAATTTTGAAAATTTATCCTGTATTATGAATACTTTTTGACGCTCAAGTGTTGATAAATGACGCTGGAGAAGGCATGTAACCTTCCCGGCTCCCGACAAAAAGATTATTTTTGCAAAGAATGAAATTTCTTACGTCAATTCCTCTCGAACAACTTGCAGAATTAACCGGTACCCGGGTGATGGGCGACGGCTCGCTGCTGGTTGCCGGAATCAATGAGATCCACAAAGTTGAACCCGGTGATATAACTTTTGTGGACCATCCGAAATATTACGACAAGGCTCTGCAATCGGCAGCATCGTTTGTCATTATCAATAAACAAGTGGATGTGCCTCCGGGCAAATCACTTTTGTTCTCTGCCGATCCTTTCGCAGCGTACAATGCCATCGTCAGGAAATACAGAACCTTTACTCCGAGTACAACTGCTTTGAGTGAAACTGCCACCGTCGGTCAGGGCACTGTTATCCAGCCCGGAACTTTTATAGGACAACATGTGACTATCGGGAAAAACTGCCTGATTCATTCCAATGTGAGTATCTACGACCACACCGTGATTGGGGATGATGTGATCATACACTCAAATACAGTGATCGGTGCAGATGCCTTTTACTTCAAAAGAAGACCGGAAGGTTATGATAAAATGATTTCCTGCGGTCGTGTGATCATTCAGGACAAAGTTGAAATCGGAGCGTGTTGTACAATCGATAAGGGAGTTTCCGGAGATACCATCATTGGTGCAGGAACGAAAATGGACAATATGGTGCATGTCGGTCACGATACAGTAATTGGACGGAATTGTCTTTTCGCCGGACAAGTGGGCATCGCCGGAGTAGTGACAATTGAAGACGATGTAATTCTCTGGGGACAAGTGGGGGTCCAGAAAGACCTGACCATTGGAAAAGGTGCTGTGGTACTTGGAAAATCCGGTGTACCGAAATCGCTTGAAGGAGGAAAAACATATTTTGGAAGCCCAACCCAGGAAGCGAGAGAAAAGATGAAGGAGCTGGCTTTCATTAAGCAATTACCATCCATTATCGAAAAACTGAAACCCTGATTGACCGACTCTGAAAAAAATAGTGCTGCAGTAAAAGAACAGGAAGGACATGACAGCCTCTCCGTGGAATTGCATGCCAAGAAACTGCAACTCCACTGGCTGCTTCAGATTACGAAAGCAATCAATTATAATTTTTCGACCAAGCAGCTTTTGGATGTCTACGAGCATGTGCTTCATACGCAGCTAAAAGTTGAAAAGCTTGCTTTGCTGATTCATGAAAACAAATGGGAATGTGCTTTGTTGTACGGCACTGACCGCAACTTTCTTGATTTTGATCTCGACCGTATCCTCCAGGAGTTGAACAAAATTCAGAATCTGGAAACTGAACAGGAATTGTGGATCAAAAATTTTGATTCCATTCTTCCGGTATATCACAAGGAGCAGATTCTTGCTTACGCCCTGATTGGTGGCACTACAGGGAGCGTGATTCCACGGCGAAATGAGCTGTTGCCATTCATCCACACCATCACAAACCTGATTGTGGTTGCAATGGAGAACAATACCATTGCCAATGAAAAAATCAGACAAGCTGGAATACGCAAGGAACTGGAGCTGGCGGCACAGATGCAGAATATGTTGTTTCCGACAACCTTGCCTGTAACGGGTGATTATGTGATGCATGCGACTTATCTCCCGCATCAGGAAGTCGGCGGAGATTATTACGATTACATTCCGCTCAACGAGGAAGAATTTGCATTCTGTATGGCGGATGTCAGCGGTAAAGGAATTCCTGCTGCGCTGCTGATGTCGAATTTCCAGGCGAACCTGCACGCACATTCGCACCTGATGCATTCACTGCCCGATCTCATCCAGTTGCTGAATTCCAAAGTTTATAAAAGTGCAAAAGGTGAGAAATTCATTACCTTTTTCATCGGCAGATATAATGTACGGACCAAGGAACTGCATTACATCAATGCCGGGCACAATCCGCCGTTCCTCATTCATGATAAAGTGGTCTACATGCTCAACGAAGGCTGCACAGGATTGGGTATGTTTGAGGAATTGCCGTTTATTCATCCGGGAAAAGTGTTCATCCCTGACAATGCAATGCTTCACTGTTATACCGATGGGATTACGGATGTTGAAAATGACAATGGCCAGGATTTTGGAATGGACCGGTTGCGGGAATTCCTGACTTCACGGACCCAGCTCCGGAATATTGAAGAGTTACACGGGCAACTTGTATCCAACCTTTTCGCTTTTAAACAATCAAGGAATTACACGGATGACATTACTCTTTTGAGTTGCTGGTTCAAAGCAAAGTAGTTGAAATGACCAGTCCGGGAATATCAATTTGCAGGAACAGACGAGCCCGTGCGTTTAGTGCAGCAATTTCTTTTTTCCGTTTCGAGGAGAGGCCTCGTCTTCAACGGAGTTTGAATGGTATACGTCGAGTGCAACGATCATGGCGATAAATGCCCACACGGGAACAGATAATTTATCCGTATCCAGAAAATTATTCAATGTGCCGTGCACAAAATAGGTAACAAGCCCGAGGAGGATGCCGAGAAGAAGTATTTTATTTTGTTTGTCTGACGATATTGAATAAAACATTGTTGCACGGTAAATTACCGCGATCACAATCAGGATCATTGCAACCATTCCCAATACACCTTCTTCTGCAAGAGGACCGATGAATTCGCTGTGTGCATTGCCCATGTCTCCGGCATTGGTGGAGATGATGGTCATCTCATTGGATTTTTGAAACGGCGCGTAGTTAAACTGGTAGGTTCCCGGACCCCATCCCAGGAAAGGCCGTTGATCAAACATCCGCATCGCGCAGTTCCAACGATTGATCCGTTCAAGGTTTGATGCATCCGTGCTGATATTCGAGATGGACTGAAGGTGTTTGTTGAAATCAGTTGCGGAATCCTGCCTGTTTTTTTCCAGTTTCATCATGATCTCCGTTTGAAATGAGAAAAAGAGAACCAGAATTGCTCCGCTCACTGCAGCAACAGTATAAAACCGTATTTTAAATTTATAAATAAAATAAACAGTGATTGCAATCACAAGACTCAGCCATGCCGCACGTGTATACGACAAAATCAGGGCTGTCAGAAAAAGTGTCAGCATCAGGATGGCGAACACACGTTCCGGAAATGAAGCTTCTCTGTTGCGGGTGAAAGCAAAGATAATCGGAATGAACAGCGCAATCACGGCTGCATAGGCAGTATGGTCGTTGTAGAAAGGCGTCATCACCCAATGTGCTGCTTTTTGGGTCCATCCGTTCTGTGCATGATTAAAAATCGTATAAAGAATGACAACGGCTAGGGTTATTGCATACAGCCAGACGAATTTCCGGATGTTTTCCTTTTTCCTGAACAACTGTGTTCCGAGGAAATAAAATGGAATAATAAACCACAACTGAGACATCAGGTGTTTGAAGGATACAAGCGGCATGCTGCTGGTCATCGAAGTAATCAACATCCAGGTGATGTGAAAGAAAATAGCAAGACTGACAGGATGCCACAGTATGCGCTTGTCAAAACCGCCTTCGAATATGAATTTGAAGATAAAAAGTAAAGTGATACCGAACATCAGCGGCTCGGTTGGAATACTCAATGCGGGCCCGGATGTTTTATCATTGAGTACAATGGCTACCGGTGTGCAAAAAGCAACTATAAACAACAATGTATCGATTGAAAAAACCGCCAGGTAAGCGATTCCGAGAACCAACGGAAACGCCGCTACCCAGTACATTTCTTTTGCCAGGAAAAAAATGCTGACGGCAAGAAAAGCAAGAATGATAGCATAAAACCAGCGAAGTTCGGCTTTGTCGATCACCATGAATTAAAATGTAAGGAATTATTTTTTTAACTCCTGCCTGGAATTGAAAACCAGAAGAAGCATAAAAGCAAGAAAGAGAGAAGACCCGACAGAAATCAGGACAATCAGCCAGCGGATAGGATAGGCTTTCTTGTCAGCCGGCTGCGGCCGTGTCACTACGTTTGCATACGTTAGTTTTTTCGTCACATCACGCACGGCATTTTCATAAACCAGCTTCAGGTCATTGTACGTGCCGCGCACCCTCCAGAGGTGTTCGTTCAGAGCATTGAATTCTCCGCCTTTATCACCCAATGCAAGGATCATCTTTTTGGCTTCGCTGGAAGCACGGTTGTTATTACTGGACAAGCCGCGCAGATACCCCCGCAGAGCCTCTTTTGACTGTTCCTTGTAATCCAGGATGCCATATTCTGTGCGGTAGGTTCGGAGCCTTTCTTCCATGGAATCCATCTGCGCCAGTTTCTGGTCGAGCTGGTTCTTGGCGATCACCATGACTTCGGCTGATTTTTCTGCCTGTAATGAGCGGGCTTTGACATCGAAAAAATGGATGATGGAATCCACGATATTTGAAGCGACTTCTGGATTTTCATCCAGAACGGTAATCTCCATTGATTCGTATTCTGTCTTTTTTATTGTGACATTTTCCTCATACATTTTAATTACATCTGTACGGAAATGTTTGTTTTTGACAGTGTCAATTTCGTAATGACCGAACAAATTAAAGTCCCGGATCACTTTGTCCCGGATATCGGAAGATTGTGCCAGCTGCAGCATTTGTTCCGTCGCGCTTTCCGTACTGTAGGCGATCAGGTTGGAAGGGTAAACAAGTGCATAGGATTTGTATTTCGGTTTGATAAACAATGGAGAAGAGAAGAGTATAGACGCCCCAAGGCTTATCAGTCCGACAATAATGAGGTGTTTTTTCCAGCGGAAAATCGATCGGACCAGTTCCGTGGAATTGAAAAACGAATTATTCATTGGTACTTTTGTGGGATTAAATTTTATACTGAACTTCTTTGAGTCGTTCGAAAGCAAGAATGACAACCAGTGAAAGCAGGAAAACACCCGCTACGGAAACCAACAGGATGAGCCACCTGACCGGATAACATTTTTTTTCTGCTTTTATTGCTTTGTTGACGACAAATTTATGAGTCAGGTTCTGACTGGCATCCACCCGCAATTTGTTGTATTGCTCTTTCAGTTTTGACAGTTCAACACGTTCCAGTGCAAGTTCTTCGTTCAGAGAAACACTCGCGCCGCCGTATTCGGCAAGCAGATGCAATTTAGACTCGAGGTATTTTAACCTTGACTCTGCGCCCTTGAGCCTTCCCCTGGTGTTGAGAATGGAAGTGTCGCCGGCCGGTTTGTATTTTTCAAAAACCGAAAGCATTGCCATTTCATTGTTGAAAATTGAATTTGATTTGGCATATTCTTCATTCCAGATAATACTCTGGTTTTTAAAGTCCATCACCCCCAGTTCACGCAGTTTTGTGAGAGAATCTTCTTTCAGTTTCATGGCCGACATCTTGTCCTTGTAAGCCTCCTCAACGATCGAAAGAGCAGCAATTGCCCGCGAACGCTGAATTTTAGTTTTCATGGAATCGAGCAGAGCAGCTATGTCGTTCGCAATATTGGCTGCCATGACAGGATCTTTGTCAAGTACATCGATACGCACAGACATGAATTCAGTGCGTGTGAAATTGATGTTGTCTTTGAATTCTTCCATCAGAGCCGTCATCGGGTAATCCTGATCCGGGTTGATGTTGTAATGTCCGAAGAGGTTGTACTTGCTGATAATGGCTTCCCGGATTTCGTCCGAATTGAGAATCTGAAGCATTTGTTCTGCCTGCTCTTCTTCTCCAAAAGCAAGAATGTCCTGTTTCTCAGAATTTGTTTCTTCAAGGATGGCTTTACTTACTGAGTTGGTGGCCGAAGGAAAAAATACAACTGACGAACGGAATTTCGGAGTGATGAATCCAGGGCCGGAAAAAAAATAAGCTGCCAATGCCGTTACGATTGTAACGATAATGAGTGGCTTCCTCCAGCGGATCAGCAATACTAAAAAGCTGGTGGACTCCAGATAAGCAGTTTCCCTGGCTTTCTGAAACATGAGAATTTAGGAAAATTTGTGAATGAGGGCTTCAAAGGTAGAAAAGGAAATGGAATTAGAAAATGGACGTTTTTAGCCTAAAAATCGATCATTCTTCGTATTTAACGATATGAATGAGATTCCGGATGCTGATCAGACGCAAAGCAAATGCCAGGGCAAAGCATCCGGATGCTGAAATCACAAACCGGGTCATCCAGAACAAATTCAGAGAATAAGACAAATGATTCACCAGAATGCAGCCACCGATAAAAAGGGTGAGTTTTAAAAGTAGTGAGTAATTCTTCCTGAACTCAAATGCCTTCTGAACCATCAGGATCTGTGCGAATGCTGTGAAAACCTGTGTCGTAATACTGGACACAGCCGCTCCAACGGCAGAATAACGCGGTATGAGGACGAGGTTCATGATGATATTGACCGCCATGCCGAGGCTGGCCATGAGGTTGAGCTGTTTCAAATTGCCATTCGCTGTGAGCAAAGTTCCGAAAATGTAGGTGCTTGAAATCGGTACAAAACAACACATCAGGATTTTAAAAACATCAGAAGATTCCTGGATGTGATCGCCACTGTAGAGTAAATTCATCAATTCGTAGCTAAAAAAATTACAACACACAGAAACAATCAATGCAGGAACAACAAGCAGCGAAAAGGAAAGCCCGACCATCATTTCTACATTCTGCCTGAGCTTAATCATCCGGGCAAAAATGGGAAGAAGAAGGCCGGCAAATAAAAATGCGATCATGTTTGCAGCGTCCAGAAGTCGATAGGCTGAAGCATAAATTCCTGCTTCGACAGCCCCTTCCCGGAAAGGCAGCAGACGTTCCAGCATCACGGAGTCGATCCGGTTGTAGAAAGTCATCAGGAGAACAAGTACGGCATAGGGATAACTTTTCTTTAGGATCATCACAAAAAACGGCCAACGCCAGGTGAAGCGGCGCACTTTCGCTTTCCCGATGACAATGAACAAGGTAATCCCGGCCGTAATCAGGTACGCTGCTGTTTGTGCATACACGAACCATTTAATCTGAAAAGAACCCGGAGCGGAATACCGGGTCAGCATCACCGCACAGATGGCAATCATAATGAGCCTGTCCAGCACGGAGATAATACTGTCGGTTTTGAATAAATGCAATCCGGCAAGGTTGGAACGCAAATACATGATAAAAGAAATCAGCACCTGGTTCAGGATGACTGCAATCAGCATCTTCATCATGTCCGGTGTGTAACCGATGATCAAACCGCCGGCAATTGTGATGATTGCGAAAATTCCGGCAAGCAGCAGCCTGAGTAAAACAATGCTTGCAAAGTGTTTGCTGAGCAGATGGTTGTTTTGTGAAATGTTTTTGTTGTTGAAATTGGTGATCCCGAGATCAAGAAGAATATTCAGGAGAAATGAAAAATTAAAAATCGCATAGTAAAATCCATACTGCTCTGTGCCCACGGCATTCTGTACTGCGCGGTCAATCCCCAGGATCCAGAAAGGCTTGATCAGCAGGTTCAGGGCAAGAACTAATGCCAGATTGGTGATGAATTTTCGTTGCATCGGCGGGCAAAGGTATGTTTTTAGTCGAATGTTACCTGTTGCTTTGATGAAGCAGGCTGCAAATCTCCGTCTGCCGTTTTACGGATGGATAGGACAGCCGTTCGAACGAACACTGTCCACACAATTTTAAAAAAGAATCAGAATGATAGTCAATGCACTTCTTTTCGTTTTTCATACCTGCACAATCCCTCGTCCAGAAATTCTACATATGTTGGAATGTCAGGAGTGTAGCCACGCGGCTGAGCGAGAATTTGACCCTTGTTATCAAGCAGTACATAGTACGGCTGGGAATTGGTATTGTAAACCGATGCCTGCAGATCACTCCATTTATTTCCGGTCGTTTTAATTTTTCGTCCTGTGGTTTTTGAAACCGTCTGTTGATCCGCCGGGAGCAGTGTTTTATCATCAACATACAGGGAAATCAGCACATATTTTTCCGACAATCTTTTGAGGACCCCGGCATCGCTCCAGACATTGTCTTCCATTTTCCGGCAGTTCACACATGCCCAGCCTGTAAAATCAATAATGACTGGTTTGCCCTGGGTTTTTGCATAACGCATACCTTCTTCGTAATCGTGGAAACACATCAGATCGTGAGGACATTCATTTACGGTTCCCGTTTTCCATTCTTTATAAAATTCAGGAGGAGGGAAGCCACTGATTATCTTCAAGGGTGCGCCCCAGATTCCCGGGAGCAGGTACAATGAAAAGGTGAGTGCGATCATTGCGAAGACTAATCTGCCTACGGAAATATGCGGTGTCTCGCTGTCGTGGGATAACCTCAGCTTACCGAGCAAATAAATACCGAGCAATGCAAAAATGATAACCCAGATCGCAACAAATAATTCACGCTGCAAAATTCCCCAGTGATAGGCCAGGTCAACGTTGGAAAGAAATTTAAACGCCAGTGCGAGTTCAATGAAGCCCAATGAGACTTTCACGGTATTCAGCCAGCCTCCGGATTTTGGCAGATTGCTCAGCCAACCCGGGAACAGGGAAAACAAGGCAAACGGTATCGCAAGCGCAAGCGAAAATCCTGTCATCCCGGCCACCGGGCCGAGATAGCTCCGTCCATGCGCAGCTTCCACCAGCAAGGTGCCGATGATGGGACCGGTGCAGGAGAAAGATACCAGCGACAAAGTAAATGCCATAAAGAAAATCCCGAGTAAGCCGCCACGGTCACTCGCGGAATCTGCTTTGTTGATGATCGAACTTGGTAAGGTGATTTCGAATGCTCCGAAAAAGGAAATGGCGAAAATCACAAAGATGATGAAGAAGGCCATGTTGAAAAATGCATTACTCGCAAGATCATTCAACGCATCGCTTCCGAAAGTGACCGTCACCAGGAACCCCAGGGTCACATAAATAAAAATAATGGACAGCGCATAGATGATTGCATTCCGGATCCCTTTTGCCTTGCTTCCACTACGCTTTGTGAAAAAGCTAACCGTCATCGGAATCATCGGAAATACACAAGGTGTCAGCAATGCCAGAAATCCACCCAGCATACCGGCAATGAAAATTCCCCAGATGCTCTGGTCGGAGGATTCTGTTCCCGCTTCTTCTTTGCCGCATCCGGGTTCCAGTTGTGTCCCGGCGGTGGAGGTTGGAACTGTTCCTGCTGTATCCGATTGTAAAACCGAAGTCCCCGCAGACGAAGTATCGGTCTGGTCGCTAACATGGATTGCTGCAATTGTGTCTTTTACCGGGAATGATTCGGTAACACCTGTTTTTCTGATTTGAATTGAAAAAGTTGTATCAAAGAAAATACAACTCTCCTTGCAGACCTGATAGCCGATTGACCCGGAAATTTTACAGTCATCTCCTCTTACTTTGACTTTCTGCCGCATTACGGCTTCGTTGTCAAACAGCAGGACTTTTACACCAAATGTAGAATCAAATTCTTCATGGGGTTTTGGTTCAACCACTTTTCCTTCCAGGCTGTAGCAGGAGTTCTCATCAAACTTAAACTCCATGGGTAAGGGACCGCCGTCAGGTGTAAACTGGGAATACAAATGCCAACCGGCATCAAGTTTAACTTTGAAAATCAATGTTGCCTCTCCGGCCTTGCTTTGCTCAGCGGAAAATGACCAACGCGCAGGATAAATCATCTGTCCGTTTACCTGCGAAATCAACAGATTAATAAAAAGAAAAAGGAACAGTTTTTTCATTTGCCGGATAAGGAACCTTTTGGAGGGTTGTATCAAATTTATTCTTTATTTAAACCCAAAGGGGAGTGAATGCATTGCCCCGGATGTAGTAACGATTTTAAACTGCTTTTAGTATGCACTATTTTTCAAAGGCGAATTGGAATTCTTTGGAGTAAAAGATACAGGCTTCCTTGCACGCCTGGTAATCGATTTTACCTTTAATCATACACGTAGGATCTGACAGTCTTATCTTTTGGCGGAATGTCGCTTCTTCAACAAAGTATTTTACTGTAACTCCAAACAGGGAATCGAATTCAGACACTGGAACAGGTTCTGTAACACCGTCAATCTTTTGATAACAAGTGCTGGAATCCAAAGCAAAATAAGCAGGAAGTGGCCCTCCGTCTTCAGTAAACTGCGAGTACATATGCCAGCCTTTTTCAAAATGGACAGTAAAAACAAGAGTTGCTTCAGTGGCAGATTTATTTTCAATGGAAAATGTCCAGGTAGCAGGGTCTGCAGGCATCTGACCGGAAACAATCAGGCTAAAGAAATGAAATAGCAGCAGTACAAGCAGTCGTTTCATATACAAGGATTCATTGGACGGTAGTGTGCCGGGTTTGGTTGACCTTCATTTTTTGCAAAAATACGAAAGAATTCCAGCTGTCTTGGTCATTGGAATGACATTTGGAACTGAGGCGTGAATCGCATCTTTTCGTACACCCTTCCCAAAATGTAAAACACCTTCAAAACTGCATTTTTACAAGGGCAACGAATTTAGAAAAAAATCATTCTCCGAACCACCCTAAAACCTCATTCACTTGAATGCCTTGCTTTTGCGTTTTGTTCAAGTCCCGCAAGATTTTACCCTCTTTCATTTGAATGAGCCGGTCTCCGTACCGGAGCACATCTTTCACCTGGTGGGTAATTAAAATGGCTGTCAAACCCTCTTCCCGGATAATACGACCTGCAATCTCCATGATGACACGGGAGGTACCCGGATCCAGAGCTGCCGTGGGCTCGTCCATCAGAAGGATCTGGCTGGAGTCCATGACGGCCATTAATAAAGTCAGGGCTTGCCGCTGACCACCGGATAATGTCCCCACAGGCTGGTCAATTTTACTCTCCAGCCCCAGGTTTAATCCCGCAATACGGTCTTTGATGATTTTCCGGAAAATCTGGCTGGTTCCTATCTTCAGTGTTTTCTTCCGGGTCCTTAAGGCAGCCAGGCGGAAATTATCCAAAATTGAAAGTTCAGAAGCCGTCCCTGATAAAGGGTCCTGAAAAATACGACTCAGATACAAGCATCGCTGGTGCTCGGGTAAATGTGAAATGTCCGTTTTATTTATCAGGATTTGACCTTTATCCGGTTGGGTTGATCCGGCAAGAAGATTAAAGAGTGTTGATTTGCCTGAGCCGTTGGATCCGATCAATACCACAAACTCACCATCCATGATCTTCAGGTTCAAGGGTTCAAGAGCCTTGATTTCGTGAATCGTTCCCGCGCCGTAGGTTTTCTGTATGTCGATGAATTCAATCATTCTGTACGCTTGAGATTGGGGATGCTGACGACCAGGAGTACAAAGACTGCCACAACCAGTTTTAAATAAAGTGCGTCAATTCCTGCAGATAAAGCAAATGCAAGAATTATCCGGAATAAAATACTTCCACCGATGACCCCAAGAAGATGTATGGTTATCGCACTGACACGAAATAATTTCAGGATGATTTCCCCGATCATCACGGATCCCAAACCAAGAATAACAATTCCGATTCCCATGTTGATATCAGCGAAACCCTGCACCTGGGTGATGAGAAAACCGCTCAGTGCGGTAAATCCGTTTGCGAGGGCAAGTCCGGCGGTTTTCATGTTTTTTGTATTCACACCCAGCGCACGGACCATCGTTTCATTATTCCCCGTCGCTCTCATGGCAAGACCGAAATCTGTCTTTAATAGCCAGGACACTTTTATCCAGAGAATCAAAATGATAATTCCCAGAACAGTAAGCTGCAGGAGCATGCTGTCACTAAAGAAAGAAAATGAGGAGAAGATGGTCGGGAGATTGATGAGCGGAATATTCGATTTTCCCATGATGGCCAGGTTAATCGAATACAAAGCGGTCATGACCAGTATTCCGGAGAGCAGGGCATTTACTTTAAGCCTTGTATGGATCAATCCGGTGATTGCACCTGCACCGGCCCCGGTCAGAAATACAAGTGGAAGTACGAACCATCCGTTCCATCCGGAGCTGAGCAATACTGCAGTCACCGCACCACCAAGTGTAAAGCTGCCGTCCGTTGTGATATCCGGAATATTAAATATCCGCATGGAAATAAATATCCCGATGGAAAGGGAGGCGAATCCAAGGCCAAGAAGAATTGCAGATAAATATAGATTCAGCATAACTACTCAGACCGATCCGTTAAAGCTATAAAGAAAGAAATAAAATCAACAGGATTTTTGAAAAGCGGCGATCATTTCACGGAGGTAAAAGTCGAATCAAATTTCAGGGAGAAACTTTCCGCCTTCACCGCATTGTAAACCCTGCGCCGGACCTTTACAATTTCCGGTTGAAGGTCTGTATAAGATCTCTGCTTCAAAGCATGTGCTGCTTGTTGTCCCGACTGGTAACCCCACTGGTACATATCCGCACCGAAGGCGGCGACTGCACCACGTTTCACCAGTCCTTCTTCACTCGTGAAGACCGGTACCCGGGCATCGTCGCAGCTCTTCACAATGATCTCCATTGAAGAAAATACTGTGTTGTCAGGCAAAGCAAAAAAAGCATCGATTTTTTTATTCAGCAACGATGCCACCACCAGCTGGGTTTCATTGGAATTGTTCACCGGTTGCCTGACCAGTTCCAGTCCCAACTCTCTGCAAATTTTTTCGATCCTGTTTAATGCATCCACCGATTGGGGCTCTGCCTGATTGAAAATTGTGCCGATACGTGTTGCTTCCGGCAGGACCATTTTTACCAGCATCATTGCTGTATCAATATAATCCAGTGTTTCATAGGTGCCAAATAGATTCTGCGGAGCATGTCCATCTTTGTCAACCAGTCCGGCAATATCCGGACGCGGAGAGACCATCATAAACACAGGGATTGTTCTCGTTTTCTGTATTGCCGTGATCGTGCTGAGTGTCGGATTGGTTGCTATCAGATCCACTTTTTGTGATATGAGGTAATCACAGGCCTGAAGCAAAACTGGTTGGTCGTTTTGTGCATTGCGATACACTACCTCCATCGTTTTATTAACCGGGTCAAACCCGCTGTCTTTTAAAGCTACGAAAAATCCTTTTTTCGCCTGATCCAATGTTTCGTCCTGCAGCAAATCCAGGAAGCCGACAACCGGCACAGTCCTTTTTGCAGGGGAGTTGCATGCAATAAAAACCAGGACCAAAAGAATGAACTGAGAGCGATTGAATTTCATAGATCAGGAGAAAGGTGTTCTGCTAAAGTACAAAATTGTAATCAGCCTTCGTTGAGTTTGCATGGCCTGAATTAATCTTTGTGATGAACAATTGACCATTGCATGGTAAGAAAGAACAAAACCTTCCCCGGAAGGAGAAGGTTTTGTTTCATTCACGTGGTCACCTTATTTTCTTTTACTTTTCGGCTGACCGGATTGAATTTGCCCGGAAGTTGGCTTGCTTTCATATTTTTTATGCATCACCGGTGCAGGCCTGGTTTCATGCTGCATGTTAATGTGTTGGTCCGGAGTCACAGGTTTATGGTCCGGAACTGCCTGGCGCGGCCGCACTTGTTCCTTCGATTTCGGAAATGCAGTTTTCGGCTGCATATTCGTTTGCTCCCTGAATTTCGGAGCGGGTCGTGTCGATTCCTGTGAAGTATTTCCCTTCGGACTTTGAATGACCGGTTTGTTTTTGGGTTGTACTGTTGTCTCCTTATCGTTTATACGCGGATTGACGGCAACTTTAGGATTTTGAGGACGACTTTCCGTTTTGGGTTTTGCCGTCATCGTATTCTGTCTGACAGAATTGTTTCCTGTTTCTTTTTGTGGAACACTGCGAACATCATATTTCACTTTTACTTCTTTGTTGGAGCGTTTATCAACAAACACCGGACGGCTTTGGTTTTCATCGTACGCACGAAGGGCTACATTGGCGCCAAGTGTTTGACGCGGAGCATATGCAGTTTTATAATATCCACGCGGATACTGTTGTTCGAAGTAGGAGTGTCTCAACCAGGGATTGTAGGTATTGCGGTTCATCACTACGATGTAAGTACTGAAGGGATCGAATCCGTAATACGCCTGGGTTGTTGGAATGCTGACAACGTGAACCCAACTGTATCCGTCGAAATACCAGTAATTCTGAGCGAACACATCGTAATAAACCTTGTAGTCCGGGAAGTAGTAGTAATGGACTTCATTGACATAGACATAAGGAGGAGCCCACACTGGAATTACAGGAGTCACAACAACCGTTTGCACGGGTGCCGGTGGAATCACGGAAGCATATACTGGTTCCGGTGCCGGAGGCGGTGCAGGCGCTGCATAAATGACCGGACGGGGCCTTGAATGTGCAACATATACCGGGCTGCAGGAACTAAAAGCATTTGCGAGAGTGGCTATCGCCAAACCTGCAATCATTCTTGTGGAAATGGAGTTCATCATTTTTCAGATTTGTATTAAGCCCAAACCAAGATCTGTGCCAATTCCAAAAATGAGTGGTTGTAAGCATGAGGCTGAAATGAATTCTTCTCCAAAACAGTGGAATTTGAAATAAAAAATCAATTTTCATTTCGTGCGATTGATCCGGTCAGGAAACCTGTTGGGCTCCGGGAAACAATGTTTTCATGCCTTTCCTATCTTGCAGACGGTGGATTCACAACATCCCCGTTTTGTTTCACGTATATCCGGAAGTTCGGAGTAGAAGAATGCAGGACTTCCTGTGCTTTTTTCTGAAGGGATCCGGAACATTGACAGGAGAATTGAATATGAAAACAGAAAGTCCTTTGAAAACGGCTTCCATACAGGAGTTGAAAACAGAATTGAATACACTTTCAGTGACGGAGCTGAAGCAGATATGTTTGCGCCTGGCAAAACACAAAATGGAAAACAAAGAATTAGTGTCCTTTCTGATTTTTGAAGCTGGAAATCCGGAATTGTTTATCAGCAAGGTGAAGGAAGAAATTGACAGGTTATTTCCGGAAATCAATAAGAGCAATCTCTATCTTGCCAAGAAAGGGTTGAGGAAAATTTTGCGCATTACGAATAAGCATATTCGTTTTGCAGACACTTATGAAGCGGAAGCAGAGCTATTGATTCATTTTTGCGAGCAGGTGAAAACTTCCGGAATTCGGTATGAAAATAGCCAGGTATTGATGAATTTATACAATCAGCAAGTCAAAAAAATACATGCGGCCATTTCACGTATGCATGAGGATTTGCAGTTTGATTACCAGAAGGAGTTGGAAAAAATATAGCGGTTCAAAATTGCTTTCGGTTAAAGGCAAGATACTGTTTAATCGGACAAAGCAAAAAAAAAGCTGTCAATAGAGACAGCTTTTTTTGCTTATTCATCTGAATTTATTTCTGAACAATTATTTTTTTGGATGATGAATAATTGCCAAAGGCAATATTGATCATGTAAGTGCCGGCGCTGACAGCACGAATATCAAGCTGGTGAGTGTGATCGGTCATTGTATTGAGTTTTTTACTCAGTACAACACGTCCGCTGAGATCCGTGATTTGGATACTTGCATCCGGCGTGGAGTTGCCGATAAAGATGTTCAGGAGATCACTGGCAAGAGTCGGGTAAATGGCAACATTTTTATCATAAGCCACATTTTCTACACCGGTAGTACCGTCACAGACTACAGGAAGAATTGCAAGGGATACTGAAATTCCCCAGGAATCAACATTGTCGAATGGGTACCAGCTGTTGTCGCTCCATTGTTCCCAGGCGGTATTCGGAATTGTATTCCCGTCAATATTGGAGAAAAGTCCGATGGTGTCTCCGGCTGTATAGCCAAATTTAACTCCGGCATAGAAATCTCCCGTAATCGGCACCGGAACAGGGAAGGTGATTACGGACAGTGTTTGTGCCGTCACATCATCCACGGCTCCCTGGTAGGTATAATTTGCATTTCCAATGATTGGTCCCGGTGTTCCCGCGGTTTCATTCCAGATGTTGACACTGAAAGTGTCTGTCGCATTCGCTGCTGTAGCAACACCGATGTAAAGGAGGACAGCGCTCACGTTTCCGTTGATATGGTTAAGGTTTGTGAAACGGTCAGCTTTCGCAATATCGCCATAAGAGTTCTGCCCTGCAACATAGCCCGGATCGTCGGTATAGAGAACAATAGAGTCCGTTGCATGGATATTGGTCAGGGTATCGCAAACAAATGAGCTGCGGTTAATGGATGGATCAGCAACCGGAAAAATTGCAGTCGTCTGCGAACGAATCGGGTGTTTTTTTGAAGCGGTGGCATTCATTACAAATGCCGGAAGGCTGAAGAATAGGCCAAGTGTGATGGGTAGAAGTTTTTTCATTTTCATGTTTTTTGAATGTCCGAAACTGGTAATATTATTTTGAATGCACAATGAATTTTTGCAGGGGGAAACTGTTTTGAAGCATTTTAACTAAACCTCATCAGTTTCCGGCTGATTAATAAACGTAATTGTTTTTTGTGCTGAAATGAATTTTTAACAGGTAAAATACATTTTAATACCTGAATTCACTAAATATTGGCAGGAAACAATAGAATCCTTCATCAACTAATTTTTTATCTATCCCCAACAGTATTCGTTTCTGCTACCAGGATCCGCCGGCGCCGCCACCTCCTGAACTTCCGCCTCCGAATCCTCCAAACCCTCCTCCGCCGCCCCAGCCACCACCACCACCTCCGCCCCAGCCACTTCCGCCGGAGAAGTTGTTCCATGAGCCAGAATTTTTACGCGCTGCAGCATTGAGCAAGGCCCAGGCTGCCCAGAAGGCGAGGTTGTTCATATTCGCATAGCGCTTCACGTACCGTACACGTGCAAAAAGGACAATGCCGGCAATGAAAAAAAACATCAATATCATGAACCAGCCAGGGTTTTTTTTACCGTGGTCTTTCATGTATTCGTCTGCAGTGTACTCTCCTTTGACAATCGACATGACCGAATTCGTACCCGTTTCAATGCCTTCGTAATAATTGCCGGCTTTAAAATTCGGAAGTATATCACGGTCAATGATTCGTTTGCAGAGTATGTCCGGCAATACACCTTCCATTCCGTAACCGGTATTGATAAAAATTTTCCTGTCTTCCTTGGCAATCAGAATTAATACACCGTTGTTTTTGTCTTTCTGTCCGATGCCCCATTTGTTGTAAAGCTGGACAGCATATTCAGAGATATCATAAAATCCTGTCGACTGCATCATTACTACAGCTATCTGGGTCGAAGTAGAGTCATTAAAGGCAACCAGTTTCTGTTCCAGTCTTCCTGTTTCTTCAGTGGTGAGGGTTTTAGTATAATCCGTCACCAGCCGGTTCGATCGCTCTGGAAAATCGTCAGCCAGCCCCAGAAAGGGGAGTAGCAAAAGGAAGAAAAAGGTGTTTATGCGGAACATTTAGTTGGTGAAGCGTGGTTGTTGTTTCTCAGTTTATGATTGTTGTTCGTTAGCTCGTCAGGTTGATCCCAAAAAATAATTCCAATCGATACCAACCTTTCCGGATAGCGGATACTCTTCTTTATTTCTTCTTGCCAAAGACAATTTCATTGGGCAATTCGTCTTTGTCATCGTGCTGTAGTGGAAAATATTTTCCAAGGGCTTCTCCGCTCATGCGGATTCCATTATTCAGGCCCTTCACAAAATCGCCTTCGGTGAAATAATGCTGCATTTCAAGTTTTATTTCGTGCCAAAAATCTTTGTGAACTTTGGAGTTGATACCGGCATCGCCAATAATGGCAAAATGTTTCGACTCGAGTGCAAGATAGATGAGGACTCCGTTTCTGTCTTTTGTGTTGTGCATTTTCAATTCATTGAAAATGTACGCGGCGCGATCGAGGACATTGTCGCCGCATACATCTTCCACGAACAGTCGGATTTCACCCGAAGTGTTTTTTTCAGCTTCGGCAATTGACTTTTCGATTTCGTCCCTTTCTGCCAGGGTGAATTTTCCGCTCGCCATCAGAATTTAACCGTCGGTGCTTTTTCAGATCCTTTGTCTGCTTCGAAATACGGACGCACTTTGAATCCGAACAGACTGGCAAAGATCACCCTTGGGAAACGTGCTCTTCCTGTATTGTAAGCCTGTGCCGCTTCATTGTACTGACGACGCGATTCGGTGATTCGGTTTTCAGTGCCTTCCAGCTGAGCCTGCAGGTCAGAGAAATTCTGGACAGCTTTTAACTGAGGATAATTTTCAGCAACAGCAAGCAAGCGGCCCAAAGCTCCGCTGACTTGTGCCTGGGCAGCCTGGAATTCTGCCAGCTTCTCAGGAGTAATATTGTTGGGGTCAATTTGGATGGATGTCGCTTTTGCGCGGGCTTCAGTCACAGCCTGCAGCGTACTCTTTTCAAAATCTGCAGCTCCCTTCACCGTGTTCACAAGATTCGGAATAAGATCAGAACGGCGCTGATACTGGGTTTCAACATTGGCCCAGGCTTTGTTCACGCTTTCACGTGAACTTACCAGTCCGTTGTAGGACGTAATCCCGAAGATCACGAGGAGGCCGAGGATAATCCAAATGAGAATTTTTTTCATAGTGCGGGTAAGGTGTTAAAGGTTAATTCGAGGTGTTATTTACAAACAATTCAGGGAAGAATATTGTTTCAACTTTCGGGAACTGAATGGATAGCATTTGCAATGAGCAAATTTCAAATCAGTGCTGCAAAGGTAAGACGTTTTGGGAAAGAAAATATTGTTTATTTCACGAAGCTTTACGGGAAATAAGATCTTTTAAAATCTTTTCAAGCTCGGTGGCTCTTTGTGTACCGATTCGGTACGGAGTGCCGGTTTGGTCGGTAATTTCAACCGCATCATTGCCTCCGGTGTAAAAACTGATGAGTCCGTTCAGATGTAAATTGAAAACAGCATTATTCAGGTGGTACTTACTGTATTTCTTTTTTTCGATTTTTGTAATACTGCGCAGGTCTATTTTCACTTTGCGTGCTGTCCATAAGCCATCCAGCTCGATGAATGATTTGAATACCCTGATTTTAATGTGCAGTACAAAAAGTAGAATGATTGAAATGACAATGATCCCAAAACCAAGCAGAAAAAAAAGATCGCCGTTTTTGCCGTTGGTTACCTTCCACCAGTACAAAGCGAAGCAGAACAAAGCCAGCAACAAACGCCGCAGCATGCTGAGCTGGTTATAGCCCAGGTATTGCTTCTCTTCATACAGCGGTTTTTCTGTTTCCATTGTTTAACGGATACTTTGAATGCGTAAAATTTTTTTCGTTGCGGGGCTGACCTTATAACGGTCATCAATTTCACGCTCTAAGATACAAACAATGTCGCCTGCTGACAACAATACCATGCATTTCTCTTTATCGAACCTGGAGATTTTTTTATCGGTGAGGTAATCGCTGATTTTTTTCCGATGGCCCAGACCAAGAGGGTAGAAATAATCACCCGCCTTCCAGGGCCTCAACTCCATCGGGAATTTTAGTTTACCGGCATCCAGTACCTGGGTCCCGGGATATTTCGGAATGCCTTCAGACTGATTTAAGACATTGATATCTAAATATATAGATGTATTGTCAAGGTGAATTTTCGAGCCTGGTGCTTTGATTTTGATTACAGAAATGTCCTTCGGAGCTGTTTTTTCTAGAATCAGTTTTTCCCTGTCCCGCAAAAGACGGAAACGGTCAGCATAAAACATTTTCCCGGTTTGGCCGGTCTCAAGGATGGATTCAGCTGTCAGCCGGAAGATACCTAAGGAATGAAGAATGGCCGATAAAATCTCCTCTGCATTCTTTTCCTTCTTTAGTTCAGTCAGCCGGATCTCCCAATTTTCCCTGCCTTTGATTACCAGGAATTTCTCACTGTAGTTCTGGATTAATTCCTTGTAGGCAATGGCAGCCAACTGAAGGTGGCTGAAATTCACAGCCATTTTTTTTTCAAAACCGGGTTGCAGTTCCTTAAACACAGGAATCAGAGAGTGGCGGATTTTATTTCTCAGGTAATAGTCTTCCCGGTTGGAGGCATCTTCCCGCCAGGTTAAATTGTTTGCCCTTGCAAACTCAAGGATTTCATCTCTGCCGGCAAAAAGGAGCGGACGAACAACTTTATTCGAGTGTACAGGAATCCCTGTGAGACCCTTGATGCCGGTACCACGGAGCAGATTGATGAAGAAGGTTTCGATGGAATCATCGAGATGATGAGCAGTCGAAATCGCATCGTAGGAGAACTTCATCCGTGTCAATTCAAACCAATCGTACCTTAATTTTCTTGCAGCTTCCTGTACAGTTACTTTTTCTTTTTTAGCGATGGTTGCGGTGTTGAATTTTTTGGAATGAAAACGGACCTTGTGTTTTTTTGCAAGACTGCGCACAAATGCGTGGTCAGCATCAGATTCTTTTCCGCGCAAATTAAAATTGCAATGTGCGATTCCAAAGGGAATTTGGGCGCGGTGAAACAATTCAACCATCACCACAGAGTCCAATCCGCCGCTAACGGCCAGCAACACCCTGGACTTCTTCGGAAAGAGTTTGTGTTTGCGGATAAAATCAGAGAAAGAGGAAAGCAGGTTCAAAGCCGTAACGGTAAGGATTCAGAATTCCGCCTGAAAGGTAATGATTTCATCAGGATGGTTCTCAGGAGAGGATGCGAAGGGCTTTCATCATTCCTTCTGCCTTGAGCAGGCATTCAGTATATTCTTTTTCAGCTTCGGAAGAAATTGTAATGGCGCTGCCGACCATAAAATTAAGGTAATTGTTTTTACGGTTGAACTGAATGCTCCGGATCACCACATTAAAATCAAAATCGCCGCTCGGGTCAATGTAGCCGACAGCTCCGGAGTATAGTCCGCGCTTTGTTGATTCGAATTCTTCGATCAGCTGCATTGCCCGGATTTTGGGTGCACCGGTCATGGAACCCATCGGAAAAGCAGCTTTGATCGCATCCATTCCCTTCAGTCCGTTTTTCAACTCCGAGGTAACAGTGGAAATCATCTGGTGCAATTGCCGGAAAGAATAAATGCCGAAAAGTTCGTCAACCCGGACACTTCCTCTGGCAGCGATCCGGCTTAGATCATTTCGCACCAGTTCTACGATCATGACATTTTCACTTTGTTCTTTGGGATTGTTTTGCAAATCCGTTCTGATTTTTAGGTCTTCGGTTTCCGACCTTCCTCTTCGTGCCGTTCCTTTGATTGGCTGCGAAATAATTTTATTGCCACGCTTCGCCAGGAATCTTTC
>DAORHY010000016.1:0-23849 GCA_035438225.1 Bacteroidia bacterium | reverse complement strand
CTTACTCCGGGCGGAGAATTGCATGAGATGAGATTTATTAAGAATTAAGAATTTTCAATAAAGACGAAGGGTCCATTCCGTTTGACAACCGGATGGGCCCTTTGTTGTAAGCTCCCTTGCCATTCGTCATTTCACCTGATCCGAATGTCATCAGCGATTTCATTTTTATTGATTGCTACTGTTGTCATAAATTATCCCTACATTACACTTACCATAACTGCTGCAGTATCACCTTCAATTCAAAATTATCTCCAAATGAAAAAAGTAATTTTTTATGCATGCGCTTTCGGGCTCTGTATTCTTGCCGGATGCAACGAGGAAAAAAAGAATGAAGCCAACACCACTGCGACTCCGGTTGAAAGTTCTGTGAATCAGCCGGAAAATCCAGGTGTACTAACTGACAGCACGCAACAACCGGCCATGACTCAGCAGGCTGAACTTCCCGCCGGACAACCTGCTGTTTCCGCTGCCCAGAATCAGACAGCCACAGGGATGAATCCGGCTCATGGTCAACCCGGCCACCGTTGCGATATCGCAGTAGGCGCACCGTTGAATTCCCCCGTGCAACAAAACTCGACTGTTGCTCCTGCGCCTCTCAATGCCTCACCGAACATGTCTGCTCCCCAAAATATCACCATACCTCCCGTCAGTCAGGGAGCTCCTCAAATACAAACTGCTGTTCCGGCTGCCACACCTACCGCACCTGGAATGAATCCCCCGCACGGTGAGCCAGGGCACGACTGTTCAATTGCTGTTGGGGCACCGCTGAAAAAGTAACAGGCACCTCGCATTCTTTTTTTAGGACTTAGTAATCCCGGGAAATCGGAATCAATTTTCCTCCCATTAATCCCGCTGATTACATTCGCCGGCAATGGAAACTGCTGATCTGCCAGCGGCTGTTTGGCGCATTCCAACATTCATTCGGTTCATCCCATCCGGAAGGATCACGGATGACTCGCAATTAAAAACAATTGTGAATTATTTTCCATCAAACTGTAATCCGCAGATTCAAAAACCCGTCACAGATCAAAAAACGAACAACGCTGCATTACAGGAAAAGATGAAGTCTTGAAAATAGCGGGTAGAATTTTTGTCAATTTTTACAGGCCCCGATAGCGGTATTCTGATTGGCCACGCGTTGGATGGGAAAGGAAAGAAACTTCTTTTCATTCAAAGAAAGGTTTGCAACGGAAAAATAAAAATCAATTCCGGGACACTTATTTTTTGCCTTTCATTGCAATTCTTCGGATCATGTTCCTGAAAATAAAATAATGAAAAGGCAGCATGAAATACCAATAATTTCTCCCGGCTAAGCCCCTCGGGCGAAACGTGGCGGTTTGTTTTAAAATACACCGATTGTCGTTTTGAACAATAGAAAATTCAAGCCATGCCTCTCCCGGTAATTTCATCTCGGCAAATAACAACAAGCGATGATTTTTCCGGTCCGCCAGAAGTACTCTCCAGAAATCAAGTGCATCCCCCGGCTGAAGATCCACATTGCTTCGCCGTCCTCTGAGCAGGCCCACGCCTCCCATTATTTTGTCCAGCACTCCACGCAGCCGCCACAACATATCCGCATAATACCAGCCATTGCTTCCGCCGATACCAAAGAAACGATTTGTAATTTCCTCCACCTGATCTGCCGGAATCTCTATCCACTTGCGGTCTTTAAAGCAACCGTGTCGGGGGACTTGTATGTATTGATTAATATCCAACCTGTGCAGGTCACTCCCCGCAGCATCCTTCCAACTCGACAACACCATGTTCTGTGCAGTCGCCTGGAATGCAAGGCTGATTGCTTCGGGATAAGGTATCAATCGTTGTGGCAAAAAATCATGAACTGAATTCTCTTTACACACAACATCATTTTTCATACTCTCCACCAATTGACGCGCAAGGCTAAAGCTTGTGGATGTGATCAGATACAGCCAATGCGCCGAAAGCCAGGGCAAGGGTAGTGGAAAAACAAGAATTTTGCGTTTGTAACCCCGGACAGCTGCAAAACCCAGTAAAACTTCTTTGTAGGTGAGCACCTCCGGTCCACCGATTTCAAAAGTTTTGTAATATGTTTTTTCATTCAGCAGGCACATAAAAAGGTAGTTGATCACATTGCGGATAGCGATCGGCTGACAACGGGTATTCAGCCATTCCGGAGCAATCATCACGGGTAATTTCTCTACCAGATCGCGGATAATCTCAAAAGAGGCGCTTCCCGATCCGACAATAATGCCGGATTCAAAAATGGTGAACGGCTTTCCTGATTTCCGGATCATTTCACCGACTATTTTTCGGGTCCTCAGGTGCGGTGACAGGTTCTTTTCATTGCTGATTCCGCTCAAATAAACAAGTTGTTTTACCTGCGCATTGTTGACGACTTTCACAAAACACTCTGCAGATAATTTTTCATGTTCTTCAAAGGAAGTTCTGTTATCATGCAGGGAATGGATCAGGTAATAGGCAACATCAAAATACAAGCCTTTGAAAACCGGCTCTGTTTTTTCAGGATGCAGAAAATCAAATTCGACAATGGTAATTTTATCAAGGAGGTCTGTTGAAGGCTGAAATCTCCGCCGGTCGCGTACGACACACACAACTTCATGCCCGGCTTCAACGAGCAAAGGAAGCAGTCGCATGCCGATGTAACCATTGGCCCCTGTGAGCAAAATTTTCATTACCTATTCATAAAAGAAATCCCTGAGCCGCTGAAATCTGAACTCCACAAACCCTGCTTCCAAATTGAAACTTTTAAGGGATTAGTGTTTGTAAACGACGTGCCAACATGAATGGTTTTACGCAGTAGAAAGGTACTAATAAATTCAGCCGGTAAACTTTTTCGGGGATGCTTCAGCCAGTACTTATTCTCCCGGATCAATCAAAAAACCATCTTCTACCGCATAAGCGGTTTCTGAACAATCGATATTTACGCATAAAAATAAGCCCGTCAGCCGGTTTTGATATTTTATTAATATATATTACTATATTTAAATACTTAAAGCAATGAGCATCCGCCCCCTGAATTGCGAAGCTGCACCCGACAAAATCCTCTCATCACAATCCATCCAATCATGAAAAAATTAATTACCCTTTTCATCCTCATTTCTTTTTCAATTCTTGCCAAAGCGCAGACATTTTACTGGAATGGCAATATGCCGATCTTTGATCTGCAAACGGATACTGTTCCAATCGTAGTTTCCGGACTTCCTTCTGTTATAGACAACAGTTTTGGAATCGGACATGCATGTGTTACCCTTACACATACCTATGACAACGATCTTTCCATCACATTGATGTCGCCCAATGGCTCCATGGTCACGCTTATTCAAAATATGGGTGGCTCAAATGATAACTTCATCGGCTCCTGTATGGGGATGGACGGAACGGCGTTTACAAATCTTATTGCTCCATATACCGGGTTGTTTGTTCCTGTTGGGAATCTTGCATCCCTGAATAACGGTCAGAATCCAAATGGTACCTGGAAGCTCATCGTCACGGATATGGCAAATTCAGATACCGGCTCTATTCACGAAGCAAACATTGAGTTTACGAATAATCCTCCCGGTGGCGGCAGCGTTGGCGGACCAACGGGTATTGCAATTTGTGCGACGTGTGTCTGCCCCGGAGGAGCTACAGACTGTGATCTCTTACCAGACATGACTTCTTCCTTTAAAGAGATCAATCTGAATCATTCCGAAACGCCCGGATTTCTGGACATCTCCAATGCAACACCGAACATCGGGTACGGCCCGATTGAAATTTACGGAATGGATTCCTGTTTTTGCGGTACAACCCATGTCCCGTGTGGAACCGTCTGTCCGAATGGTGATGATATTCAGCACGTAGTCAAACAAAGAGTCTATCATAAAACTGCCGGACGGGATACATTAAGTTATTACGACCGGTTCGCAGGGATGATGACGTATCATGCAACCCATGGACACATCCATGTTGACCATTGGGCGGAATACACATTGCGTGTAGCCACGTCAAATCCGGACCCGAAGACATGGCCAATTATTGGAACCGGCACGAAACAAAGTTTTTGCCTGATTAATCTTGGCTCCTGTTCCAGCAATCCGGGAGAGTGTGTCGACAACAATGGCAATACAATTTTAACTGTGCCCAATAACGGTGTCGGGTTTCATACCGGCTGTGGATTGAACCAGGGAATTTATCCCGGACAATACGATGTATACAGCATGGGCCTCAATGAGCCGATTGTTTTGAACAATGTATGCAATGGAACCTACTACATCGTATCCATCACAGATCCGAATAATAATTTCCTGGAAAGCGACGAAACCAATAACACAATTGCCGTCCCCATCACACTCACCCAACAAAATGCCGCACCGACAATCACGGCAAGTGGTTCAACAACTCTCTGCCCCGGAGAAAATGTGACCCTCACTTCCAATACGGCTCCAAACTATCTCTGGAGTACGGGCGAAACAACTCAATCAATTGTTGTCTCAAACAGCGGAAGCTATACTGTTTCCAGTACCTGTGGAACTTCTGCTGCGACATCAACTCCTGTCGTTGTCACGGTTATCACTTCAAATGTTACTCCTTCTGTATCCATCAGCATCTCCTCCGGAAGCAATCCCACCTGCCTGAACGCCGCCGTCACGTTTACAGCATCAGCTGTGTACGGAGGCTCCACTCCCATTTACCAATGGAAAGTGGATGGAGTCAATGTCGGCACCAACAGCCCAAGCTATACTTCATCTGCTTTCAGTAACGGACAGGTTGTAACCTGTGTGCTGACTTCGGGTCTTTCCTGTGTAACCACGAGTACGGCAACCTCCAACGGCATTACCATCCTGGTTAGCCCGAACGTATGTTATTGCATACCGGCATATGGCACAAGCGGAAATTCAGGATGCCTTGACGGAGATGTGATTGCACGGGTCGTCCTCAACACCCTGGACAATTTGTCCGGTGCCGGTTGCCCTTCCGGTATTGCCGGGTATTCGGATTATTCTGCAAGTGCTAATCCGCTTCACACAACAACTTTACAAGCAGGAAACACCTATAATTGTACCGTCACCTCAGGCCAATATGGAGAAGGTTATGCCGTGTGGATCGATTACAATGACGATGGCGTTTTTTCAACAACTGAAAAAATCGGCAATACAACAGCGATAGTTGCCGGCAGCGGTTCTGTCGGGGTCATCGGTTCCTCCAGAGTTATTCCTGTAGCCATCTCCTGCACAGCACCGGCCGGCCCTCACAGGATGAGAGTGCGTTGTATTTATAACCTTGCAGGCCCGACCATTGATCCTTGTATCAATCAATCCAATTGGGGAGAGACGGAAGACTATACCATCACCATTAGCGGTTCTGTTGCCTGTCCAAAACCAAAAGCACAGACTGCAACAACAATTACCTCTTCTTCAGCGATACTGGGATGGACTGCCGGATGTACTGAAACACTTTGGAATGTTCATGTGACGGCCGCAGGTGGCGGCGCTCCTTCCGGAGCCCCATCAAATCCGGGTGTTGGAAATCCATTTAACCGGACGGCATTAAACCCGAACACACAATATGAATTCTGGGTTGCTGCTGATTGCAATGCTGCCGGCAATGGAACCAGCCTGTGGACAGGCCCATTTGCATTCACGACGCTTACTGCCTGTATTGCATCCGCCGGAACTTCCTTTGCGAACCCTATCCTCGTTGGTGAGGTACCCTGCGTAACTGCTCCGTATAGTAATACACAGACGAATTCAACCGGCAACTGTTTCACCAACAGTTATACGGGTGCAAACAATCAATCGTCTCCGGATGTCTGGTATAAATTTACTTTGTCTGCCTCTGCAACGGTACAAGTGAGCCATTGCAGTGCTACCGGATTAAATGACACTTATTTGCACATTCTGAACAGTGCTGGAACTCAGTTGTATTTTAATGATGACAACGGCCCCGTGTGTACCGGGCTCAAAGCTTCAATTTCTGCTACACTCGCTGCCGGCACGTATTACGTCGTATCGGAAGGTTATAGCTCCGGTGTCGGAGCGATAACCACAACGATTAAAACAACTGCCGCTTGTCCGACATTCACAGTGGTTAACCTCACTGCATTCATTGAAGGGTATTACCTGGGCAGTGGACAAATGAGAGCAGTTCTATACCTCAACGGTTTGCTTCCCAACCCCTCCGCATTTGATTCCGTAACAGTGGAGCTTCACAGCCCGACAACTCCCTATGCCCTGATCGCATCCTCGAAATCATTGATGACAACCAATGGCAGCGCAGCATTGACATTTCCCGGCTCCAAGCTGGATCAATCCTATTATATCGTCATCCGGCACCGCAACGCCCTTGAAACATGGAGTGCTGCCCCGGTTCTTATCCAAAACAACATGTCCTATAATTTCTCTTTGAATGCTTCCATGGCATTTGGATCAAATCTTTGCGATCTTGGAGATGGGAATTTTGGTTTGTGGAGCGGAGATGTTAATCAGGACGGCTTCGTCGAATCTGCAGATTTCAGCAGCATTGAGAACGATTCACAGAATTTTATTTCCGGTTACGTAACTACCGATATTACAGGTGATGGCCTTGTCGAATCGGCAGACTATAGTTTAATTGAAAACAATCTTCAGCTCTTTCTGCTTGTGTCACGTCCGTAAAACTTTCTTTTACATTCATCCTGTGTGAAATCTGTGTTGATTTGGTCTGGATAGCATTTCAACACAAGGCAGGAATGGGCTGGATGAAGTGTTTCCATGCATCCATTCAATTATTGGCACGAATCTGCTACATGACAAAAAGCATGGACATTCCTACACAATCTCCATAACTTTGAAGAAAAATGTTATGGGAACATTTGAAATTATCAAAAGGACGAATGGCGAATTCCAGTTCAACCTGAAATCAGGAAATGGACAAATCATTTTGACCAGTGAAGGGTACACAACAAAAGCAAAATGTGAAAATGGAATTGAATCCGTAAGAATCAGCTCTCAGGACGACAGCTTGTTCTTCCGCCAAATTTCATCAAATGATAAACAATTTTTTAACCTGAAGGCTTCCAACGGACAAATTGTTGGCACCAGTCAGATGTATGAAACTACAGCTGCCATGGTGAATGGAATTGTTTCAGTTAAAACCAATGCAAAAGAAGCAAGGATTGTTGACCAAACGGCAATCGTTGAGAAGGTATAAAAATCCTTACGCTCTCTTCAGAATCAATTGTGTTGTGATGAAAAGCCCCGAGGGTGAATCGGGATGCACATTTATTAAAAGGCGGGCAACGTTGGTTTGATACTGGCAATCTCAATGTGTCACAGCAAATTTTCCGCTTTTTATCGTTTTGCCATTATTTTGTACTGAAAGGAAATAAATTCCAGCAGGAAGATTTTTTGTTTCCAATGCAATCGTTTTTTCATTTGTGAACTGCTTCATAACGTTCACAAGATCACCCATTGCTCCCGTAATTTTCAATTGTAAATCAGAAACGCCGGAACTTGCATCATCAAATGCTAAAGTAATCAACTCATTGGCAGGATTTGGGAAAAGCAGAATGCCGCTATTCGTGTTGTTCTGCTCATCAATTCCTGTGTTGACTACTGTGTTGTATGTAACATTTACTGTAACCGCCTCGACGGGGTTGTTCACGTTATAAAACATGTACTCCACATGATTTATTCCTCGGATGTGCACACGGTTGTCAAACAAATAATGTGCGATGAATCCGCTATCGGAGGCTCCGGGCGGGAGCATAAGATGATTCGGTGAAACAAATACTGTTGTTGCATAACAGGCTCCGGCAAAACAAATAGTATGCTGAACATCGGACTGCAAAGTGTCCAGTTCAATTTTTCTTGCCCCAATCTCCATAGTTCCTGCGCTCGTGTTGCTTACTTTTACTGCCAGGTCCAACGACTCAAATCCCACCCAGCCGTTGTTGTCGGTTGACCGGATCGTAATGGAAGCTCCGGTTATATCTGCCTGATTACTCATATCAGTAAGGCTCAGATTTTGGGCTTGCATTTCCGTTGTTCCAACACACAAACAGAAAATCAGACTCATTATTTTACAAATCATTCTAACCATGGAACGGAATTGCCGAAAGGAATAGTTTATGTTTGGCTTTATTTTGCCAGAATTATTTTGTGCGTCGTAGTGCCTGCCGGGGTGGCAATTCTCATTAAATACATCCCTTCGGGATATTGACTTAGGTCTGCCGTTACTTTTTCAGAATGAATCCCGGAGGTAAAAAAGATTCGTCTGCCCGGCAAATCAGAAACTTCGATTGAATAACCACCCGGACCGATTCCCTGCATAGTGACTGCACCGGTTGTCGGATTCGGATAAACCCTTTCGTTGTATTCATTTGTAATACCCGCTACACCGGTACTTGCACCGCTTCCGATGTGTGCCCTGATGGCATTGATAATTTTTCCCGTGAAAGATTGCACTCCGGAGGCCGCCTGTTGCTCCGCGATGTACAGCGTCAGGTTGCAGTGTTCCGGATTGCAGGCCACATTTTTATATGTTGCAGGAATCGTATAGGTATATGTTCTTGCAATGAATGTGCCGGCAGTTGTTGTGAAAATCGTGTCTCCTGCAAAACCGTTTATATTTTCCCGAAATGTATTCATCTGAGGAAAATCCGGGTTAAAGTGATTATTTAAAGGATAGGCGGGGTCGTATTGTGTACTGATTACTGAATCTTCTGTAAGTACAACCTGAAGAAAGTTCAATGCTGTTGCACTGGTTGCAGTGTAATAGGCACTTACGTCTATCCTTAGTAAACGGGTAATGGTATCGAATGTGGAAGACATTGCCAGGTTAACTTCCGAAAGCTGATTCACTACCAGATCCGCTTCTGCCTGCACCTGGTTAACGGTACCAAAAATAAAAGTAGAACCATACGGAATTCCCTGATCACGACGATTTACCATCATGTTCAGGTAAAATGGCCAACCCAGATAGGCCGGGTCATAGATTGTATCGCCATACGGAGTTGTAAAATCCTGGTCGAGCGGCGGTGCCTGCGGTACAGCATCCGGACCAAAATGATATTCAATCAGCATGCCTCTTCCCGGATAGGAGTCAACAACAGAATCACAGCGCAAGGCAATGTAAGGACAGCTTCCACAGACGTGACCAGTCCCCTTTTCAATCAGGAAGTTTTTATTTTCAGGAACCATCGAGACCATCAGTTGTGCCTTTCCCGCTATTGGAAAAAACAGGAACGTTATACTAAATGCAAACAGCAGTTTCGTTAATTGAATCATTTTTTCAAGGAGTTTTCTGATTGAATACGGAAAATTAAACTATTTCCACACATGGGCAAAATCCGGAAAGTACTGTCAGCAGGGCTTAGGTACTTTTTTGATCTTTTCAGGTTCTACCTGAAAACAGTCCGGATACCACTGAGTGAACAGATTGTTCATTACGATGAGCTGTACAATAAAACTTCCTCGTTCATACAAGTGAATCCTGCTTTAATAAAAACCAGGCCCCCCGGATTGAAGGGAAATGGTTCACAAAATCAATTCTGAACAACAAATTTGCCTGGAATATTGAAATCCTTTCCCTCAATGGTATAAAAGTATATGCCATTCGCAAAATGTTTTACATCCAGTTCAAGGATCTGCTCCCCGGCCTGAATAAATCCTTTGTCAACACGCACTACTTCTTTTCCAAATACATCATTCACCCCGATAGAAATATCGGCACCTTTGGTCAAAGTCAGAGGAATGAAAGTGTGATCCGTTACCGGGTTTGGATAATTTCTTCCAGCAATGGCTGACACCGGGATTGATGTTTCACCGATACCGGTAAGGCAATTGAACGATAAATTGTCCACAATAACCTCCGTTCCCAGCTGGGCACCCAAAAAATTACCTGCAATGACCATTACAGTTGCTGAATCCGGTACAAGTGACGAAATATAGTTGATCGGGAAATCAAAACACTGGAACGAATTGGTGGTGGTGTAAAATTTAAACGTGCAGCTGTCCATGGCAGCAATACTGCTGTCGCCGTTGTGCAGTTCCATCATAACAAAACCAATATCCCCGGACATAATCGTTGTTTTAACACACATGTGGATTTCTGTTGGCCGGCATGCATAAGGAAATTCGACATATGCAATTCCGGGCTGCACACCGATACCCGGGTCATAGGTTGCCACACGCATGGAATAATTTCCACTGTAAGCTGGTGTATATTGAAATGTAGAAGTATCCGGAACACTATTCAGTGTTGCCCAAAAATCCGGATTCAGATTGCCGTCAATATCCAGTGACCAGTTTTCGAAGTCGCCATTTGGAATCTGAGCTGTTAAGAAGATTGGTTTGAAGAAAAGAACCAGTACGAAGATGAATGTAAAATTTTGTTTCATGATGCATTGTTTTTAGCACTGTTCAGTTAAATATACAATGATTTTCAATGCTTCCGCTCAGGAACTTTACAAAGCTTAATAATATCTTACCTCCGTACTGTATTTTTATGATTTCAGCCTCGTTTCTCCCGCAGGAAAAGGGTTCTGTCCGATGGAGGTATTCCACTGTCCTTACCTCCTGTTCAGCAGGATTCTTCTTTTCGGGTTGCCGGGTCTGGAGGCAAGATACATCAGGGGATGAACGACGCGGCGTGCAGATTCGATTCGTGTAACCTGCAGTATCGTTTTGTCAACTATTTTTTCAGGAATAGGCTTCAATTCCCATATCTTCGCTTCAGGAATTTTTCAATTGCAAAAATACAATAGACACCGATGGCACAAGCGGGTCAGATAATTATCAAACGAAAAAAATGGATGACACTCTTTGTGTTCATCCTTTCCTGCTATTTGACCTATAATTTTTGCCAGAACATTGCAATGCATTTCAGGGAAATCAAATCCATTTCATTTGCGTTGATTTTAAGACTCTTGCTGAATGTGGCATTTGCGACAGCATCGTTGGCCTTGTGTATTCACGCTCTCAGGAGTATGCTGAACAAAGGACCCGGGCTCATTGTGTCAAACCTGGGATTGCTGGATAATTCCGGGATGGTGTCAGCCGGCATGGTATTCTGGACAGATGTTATAGAAATAAATAAAAGCCGGATATTTTTTAGCGAATGCATCTTGGTTAAAGTAAAGAATCCGGACCGGTATATTCGAAATGAGAAAAATGTTTTTAAACGTTTCTGGTTGAGAACAGAATACAGGCGCACCGGCTCTCCGGTAAATATTTCCTCGTCCGGACTCGCTTATAAGTACAACGATCTTTTTCGAATTATCCAGGACAGATATCTTGCGAGTCATGTTGAAAGCCGTACCTATGAATTGAAGCGTGAGAAGGATACGATTCTCCGCGAGAAGCGTGAGCTGATTGCTTCCATCAATTATGCGAAAAGAATTCAAACTGCAATGTTGCCTTCGTTTACATCGATTCAGCAGCGGATCGGAGAAAACTTTATTTTGTATATACCGAAAAACATAGTTTCCGGAGATTTTTACTGGATAGAATCAGAGGGAGATTGGGTTTTCTTCGCAACATGCGATTGTACAGGACACGGTGTCCCGGGTGCACTCATTAACATCGTTTGCAATAATGCTTTGAACCGTGCCGTGAGAGAATTCGGAATCGTTGAACCGGGTAAAATCCTGGATAAGGTTTCACAGTTGATTGCTACCAGCATGGGTCAGGACGGGGAAGTGACGGATGGTATGGATGCCTGTTTGTGTTCGTTCAACAGGAAAACGCGCGAACTCTTCTGGGCCGGGGCGAACATTCCATTGTGGTTGGTGCGCAAAGACCTCGACTATGAATTACTCGAATTCAAACCCGATAAGCGATCGGTAGGATTTTCTGAAAATCTTGCGCATTTCACTACTCATAAAATAGAAATCCGGAAAGACGATATTCTGTACCTGACCAGTGACGGCTATGCCGATCAGTTTGGCGGAGAGACCGGGAAAAAACTGACACGAAAGAGATTCAAAGAATTGCTCCTGTTACAAAAAGGGAAATCACTGAGTGAACAAAAGGAAAACCTGCTCCATTTTCACAATGAATACAAGCGTCAGGGTGATCAGATCGACGATATCCTGGTGATGGGTATCCGGATTGAGCAATAACCACCACACAGCTTCGTTTTCCTTCCCACAATGATTGTCATTGTGTGCCAAACAGGACAACGTCCGCTTTTTCAGGAACAATTCAAGATCCTTCTCCATTCTTCAAAAGAAATTAAAACAATAAATACCGCCTGCATTCTAAACAGTATTTTTGACTCTTGAGATTCCCGGGAATCCGACAGACAATTAAATTCACGCTACTCCGCCCTGCCCTCCCTGTTCCGTTATACTTTATGAGTAAATCCGAAACAGTTAAATCTGAGGATTATTGGCACATTTTCAGGAATACACTTGACTTGGATCATATTTATCACGTGTGTTATAAATTAACTTTATAGTGGTAATTTTGGTGATGCAATCCTTACGAACACGTCTTTTAGCAATTCTTGTCACATTAATATTTTCGCAAGTTAATGCCCAGACAGTTCAGTGGGCGCATTCCGGTACTTCACCGGGATATGAAGATGGAAATGCCATTACCGTTGATGATTCGGGAAATGTTTATGTCTCCGGACAAATTGAATACACAACTCATTTTGATGGAGGGCAAAATCTGTCAACCTGGGGAAGTCACGACATTTTTACGGGTAAATATGCACCTGACGGGACTGTAAAATGGTTACGAAGTGCGGGCGGGCGAAGCGGCGATGTTGCTTATGGTGTCGCCGTGGATGGGCTGCACAACTGTTACGCTACCGGGGAAATTGAAGATACCGTGCAATTCTCCTCTACTGTTTCATTGACCTCTGCCGGTGGGAATGACATCTTCGTCAGTAAATACGACATCAACGGACAATTGATCTGGGCAAAGCGATTTGGAAGTACCGAAAGCGATAAGGGGTATTCAATGATTGCTAATTCCAATGGAGACATTTTCGTCACCGGATTTTATTCCGCCCACATTTATTTCGACAACATCCACCTCACTCCTGCAGGCCTCGCTGATGTTTACACAATGAAGTTAAATACCAACGGTGTCGTACAATGGGCAAAAAAAGGAGCCGGAACAGACAACGATCGCGGAAAGGGAATTACATATGACAGAAATGGGAATATTTATGTAGCCGGTTTTTTTACCGGCCAGGCAACTTTCGGAGGAACAACAATAACAAACAACGGGGCAACGGGAGGTTTTTTAGTAAAATATGATCCTAACGGACAACTCCTCTGGATTAAAAACAATTGTTGTGGCACTTCAGAATATGATGGTATTGCATTGGATGAAAATGGCAATATATATACTACAGGCTATTTTGACGGTACCGTTACAATAGGAAATACAACCCTGACCTCATCAGGCAGCACCGATATACTGATTGTCAAATACGATCCTTCAGGAAATGTCCTCTGGGCAAAAAAGGCCGGGGGACCTTACGAGGATATGGCAAATGGAATCACGGTTGATTCGATAAACAAAACATTCTACATTACCGGACAACTCGACGATCATGGATATTTCGATTCGCATTATGCCGGAGCAGCTGGCAACAGAGATGTTTTCATAGCGGCTTATGATTACAACGGAAATTGCCAGTGGGTCAGACCCTATGGCGGGGTACATCGGGATATCGGTAACGGAATTGCAAATGACCACCACGGTTATGTATTCACCACGGGAATATATACCGGCAATGCTACATTTGGCAACTATTCTTTAGCAGGCGACTTACTCTCTGATTTCTACGTTAAAAAAGTGAGTCCGGCTCCTGTCCCGTCTCCCACAACTGCTGCAACCAATCTTACCGTCAATTTAGCAAATTGCAATGACCTCATATTAAATTTCACTCCGGGTAATGGTTCCGGCAGAATCATTATCGCACACGAGGGTTCTCCCGTAAATCAGCTGCCGGTTGATGGCACCGTTTACAATGCAAATACTATTTTTGGGTCGGGAGAAAATCTTGGAAGCGGCAATTATGTTGTTTATAACGGCGCAGGAAACTCGGTGACAGTAACCGGACTCACGGGAGGCGGGACCTATTACTTTGCAGTTTTTGAATACAACGGTACTGGTGGAATTACAAACTATCTGACGATCAATCCCGCCATTGCCTCCCAAACTTCAGGAACATATTCCGTGGACATTCAGGCAGGCTCGAATTCGTTTTGCGAAGGAGATACAATGACATTGACGGCATCCGGCGGCGGTACATACAGCTGGTCGCCTTCATCCGGATTGTCAGCAACTACAGGCAATCTTGTGTATGCATTTCCCTTGTCCTCTACCACATATACCGTGACAGCTACCAACAATGGCTGCCAGGTTCAGGATGAAATTTTAATTGAGGTGAATCCTTTGCCTGTGGTTACATTCTCCCTCACTAATTCTGTTTGTGAAAATTCCGGTCTTTTTATTCTTTCCGGCGGATCACCTTTAGGAGGAATATACAGTGGCAATGGAGTTGTCGCCGGATCGTTTGATCCTGCCGTTTCAGGCCCGGGTTCAATACCCATCCATTACTCATTTACCGACGGTAACGGATGCTCCAGCTCCGCAAGCTCTTCAATTACCGTTAATGCGTTGCCTGTTGTTACATTTTCTCTCATGAATTCAATTTGTGAAAATGGCAGTCCCTTTGTTCTTACCGGCGGATCGCCGACAGGAGGAATATATAGTGGCAATGGGGTTGTCGCCGGATCGTTTGATCCTGCCGTTTCAGGCCCGGGTTCAATACCCATCCATTACTCATTTACCGACGGTAACGGATGCTCCAGCTCCGCAAGCTCTTCAATTACCGTTAATGCGTTGCCTGTTGTTACATTTTCTCTCATGAATTCAATTTGTGAAAATGGCAGTCCCTTTGTTCTTACCGGCGGATCGCCGTTGGGAGGAAGTTATAGCGGATCCGGCGTTACATCCGGATTATTTGATCCTTCAACCTCAGGAGCAGGTCTCATACAAATTACCTATTCGTATACCGACGGAAACGGATGCGCCAATGCTGCTGCTGCTTCAATCATGGTTCATGCAGCGCCCGACATTACGTTAGGTAACGACACAACCCTTTGTACATACAACTCAATCACATTGAATCCGGGGAACGGATTTTCAGCATACCTCTGGTCAACCGGATCCACTCAGTCATCAATCACAGTCGACAGCAGTGGAACCGGCATAGGAAATGTCAATATTTTTGTTGTCGTTGAAGACAGTTCCGGTTGTTCGGATTCCGATACAATTCAAATTGCTTTCTCTGTGTGTACGGGAATAAAAAATGCAAATGAAAATGCGGTACTACCGATCTATCCAAATCCATTTTCCAAAACCCTTCATTTGCAATTGGATCAGAGTGCTGAGGTATACATCTATGATCAGACAGGAAAGCTTGTCGAAAATTTGCAGCGGTTAAATGGTGAAATAGAAATCGGGGAAAATCTTTCTGATGGGCTGTACACACTAATCGTAATACAGGCAGACCTAAAAACTATCATTCGTGCCATTAAGATGGCGGGTTTTTGAATTGAGAAAAGTTTCAACAAAAGAAAGTAAAACTGTCGCCGTTTCTGTTCTTACTATTTGTTTTCGTCTTTAACTCCATATTCGGACATTTGCCGGTCAATTTTTTATGCTATCACTTAGTGATATCCCCGCTCGGCGGAATCTTTGAGCGCCGGCCCTGTGCGTCAGGGGATTCCGCCGCACACAGTACTTCAATACCCCGCTCGGCGGATTGTCTCCCTGTCGGTATTTATCAACTGAATCTTATTATTGCCAATCTTTATCTCTCCTGCTCCCGTTTCGATATAATAATCTTCCCACATCTTTGTCCCAAAAAAATTCTTGCAGTAAGGCGTTATCAGGTTGATGAAGTCAGAAACCTTTATATCATCGTTATTCACAAAGCAAACAACGCCGTACTTGAATAGATAAATATACTGGTCACTGGTCACTTCCGTTTTGATAGAAAAGCTCATCCTTATCAGAATGTATAAGTTCGGCCGTAAACATGCTTTTGACGCTTTTTATATCAATACTGTCAGAGATCTGAAATGATCGGACTTTGTAGTTCAGAGACTATTCATTTTTTTTCTGCATATTTACGCATAAAGATAATCTTCCTTACACACATATTTATATGAAAAGACTACTCATATTAACAATACTGTTTCTGTCATCTGTTCTTTTATCGTTTTCGACAAATAACTCCGATACGGTAGTAATAAAGACCAACATCTATTGTGACCATTGCAAAGAATGTAGCAGTTGCGGGGGTAAAATTGAAAAAGACCTTGGCTTCGAAAAGGGTATAAAACTGATAAAACTCGACGACAAGGAAATGACTCTCACCGTTACGTATAATCCAAAGAAGACTTCACCCGAAACCATCAGGCAGAGAATTTCCATGTATGGTTTCGACGCTGATGATGTAAAAGCTGATTCAACAGCGTATTCTAAACTGGATGAGTGTTGTAAGAAGAGATGATTTAAAAAATAATCGTTTAATTTAATATCAATGCTAAAAGATAACCGCCCGTACTACTATTTTTTCATTATATTTTTCATCTGTTTAAATGTAAATGCACAATCGGGTTATACCCTCCTCGATTCATGTATAGAAATTCAAGACTCCTATGATACTGTCATTGACAGAACAATTCTTATAACAACAAACAACGGAAGCTTTAAACTAACTGAACAATTTACGAGCTGGAACTCAACATGGGATACCACTGACTACTCTGTTTACACACTCTATTCCTTTTATAATATTTATGACTCATTGAATAGATTGACCGAAACCATTCAGATGTTAGATAGTGCGAACCAGTGGCAATTTTACAGTCGCTCTATGTTCCATTATGATAGCCTTGGCAGAATTAAAGACAGCATACAACAATATTACTCAGGGAGTTCGTGGATTGATACACTGGAATGGAAATGGCAAAAGGATTCATCGGGAAAATTCATTTTTAATGAAAGCAGATACCAGAGCGCCGGACAATGGCTCAATATCCAGCGGCAGGAGTGGTATTATGACAATCTTCAAAGAGATACTCTTCAGGTTATTTATCAGGGAAATGGGAGTCAATGGCTTCCTTTGCAGGAATTACATAAGAAATATGGCGCAATGGGTTTGGTAGATTCATTTCAGATAGGTTACGCAGGATCTACACCGTATAATAACTTTAGAGTTCAATTTTTTTACCAGGCGCTTGATCAGGATACGATGCAAATAATTTTTGCCGGAAACCTGAATCAATGGGATACAACAACAATAATAAAAAGAACATTTGATGCTTCCGGCAATGTGATTATTCAGTCAACTTTAAACCACAACGGGACAAACTGGATCAACGGTACCAGAATTTTTTTTACGTATGATAATTTAAACAGAATAATAATAGAACTTGTTGAGGAAAGTGATAGCCTGGGAGTTTGGGTGCCTATTTCAAGGGACAGTACATACTATGACACATTTGGAAATATAAACCTCACTTATTTTCAGTGGAATGGTAATTTCTGGGAATGCAGCGAGTTCAAAAATCTCGAATATTATAATCCAACTTCCTTTCGCGAGGTAATTGGAATGATGGATCCCTCCAGCTGCACAATTGCCGGATACTATTCAGATATCATTTATACCTATGATTCCGATGGAAGATTGATTTACCGTGAGTACGATGGGCATGCAGGAAGTAGTATGGGATATCAAACTTTTCTTTATGATAGCTCCGGATTTTTATATCGTTATAATAGGTTCTCATCGACTATGGGCGGATTGACTACGGAAGAAAATTGTGTTCATTATAAGCCTTTGCTATTTATGTTTGACCAATACAATTTCAACGTATGCAATGGCGATTCTGTAAATGTAGTTTCACACCCGCAGGGAGGAGCTTATATTTTAAGTAACCAATGGAAATTTAATAATCAGCCTTTGTCTGATACGACTTCGGCATTATTAATTGCTGCACCTAATATAAGTGGATTATATTCTATGACAGTTACCGATACTGCCGGTAATTATTATTCAGACAGTATTGTAATTGAAATTCATCCGCTTCCGTTTTTGGGAAATGACACAACAATTTGCCTGATCAATAATTTAATTTTGAACCCGGGTAGCTTTTCAAGTTATACCTGGGATGACGGCAGCACTGGGCAATCTCTTACTGCATTTAGCTCTATACCGGATACTCTTTTATATTGGGTAAACGTAATGGATTCATCAGGATGCAGTAATACTGATAGTGTCACAATCGTTTTTGATGTTTGCCAGGAAATAAATGCAGTTTCGAATAAATTCCTGAATATCTATCCAAATCCGGCATTAACTACCCTATGCCTCACAACACCAGGAATGGAAAACATTCAATCCATTTCTGTAATTAACTCGTTAGGCGAAAAGATTAAAATAAATAATATAGAAGCGGAATCGGGAGGCAATCTGCTATTAAATATTTCCAACCTGCCAGCTGGGATATACTTTGTTGAAATTGCAGACGCAGATCAGAAGTTGGTAAGTAAATTTATTAAGTATTAAACATGCTTATGTACAGTATACTTTTCTGACTCATTGTGCTTGGCATAAAACCCTGGGGGTTCCTTTCTCGTCACTAATTCCTAATAACCACCAGTTTCTTCACCCCCACTAACCGCGAACGCTCATCCCAAATTTCCCGCTCCCCGGAATGTTCAATGAAAGCCTGCGAGCTGGGGCATTCAGCCGCACACAGTACTTCACTTTTATTTTCATTTGCATTGAACATTTTGCAATTTTTGTTGATGCGGTTTTACCGCTCGGCGGAATCTTTGAGCGCAAGACTGTGCGTCAGAGGATTCCGCCGCACACAGTACTTCAATATCATTTTCATTTGTATTTATTACTTTCATTTTTTTGTTGCTGCAATTTCTCTATAGAATGTTGAAGCCATGTTAATCAAATTCTTTTTAATGGGATCATCAACAAATGGTTCTACCCTGTGATAAACGGAGTTTTCGAATGATATTGTGACTGTAGAACGAGGCAAAAGGATATGGGCTGGAAGACTTTCAATTACATCTTTTTTCTCCTGGGATTTCCTACTAAAAGAACTTCCAATTGTTGGTTGTAAGAGAATAGTGTCCGATTGCATCTTTGCACTATGCCGCATGCCTGTCAGATACATAAACAAGAAGGCGCCTGTTTCATGACCTTAACCACTGTCGAATGGGTCGACCTAGTTATCAGAGAAAAATATAAGCAGATGATCTGCGAAAGCTTGAACTACTGCATGAAAAAAAAGGGATTGGAAATATTTTGCTATGTTATCATGACCAGTCCTATTCATCTGATTACAAGAACAAAGAATTCGGAACTTAGTAAAGTGATGCGCGACTTTAAGAAATTCACAAGCGGTACGTTAATTAATGAAATCCGCCTTGGGCGGGAAAGCCGGAAAGAATGTCTGCCTGCCTGATGCGAAGCAGGCAGGGCTGCTGAAAATATTCGAACAGGGTGGAGAAAAGCAAACAATTAAATCTGTGCATCAGCTATGGCAGTATAACAGCCCTGCCTGCATTGCATTACGGCAGGCAGGCATGCAGAAGAAGTTTACAGTCCGAAATTCACCCTTTCGAAAATCAAATACATTCATAATAACCCTGTGATGGAAGGGATTGTCGAATTTCCCGAGCAGTATTATTACAGTAGTGCCCGGGATTATGCGGGATGAAAGGGACCGGTTAACGTTTCTGTAATCAACCTGCACAATTTGTTTTACTTAATTGAAATACATTCATTGAACAACCCGGAAGTACTGTGTGCGGCGGAATGCCCCTACACACAGGCCACTGCACAAACATTCCGCCGAGCGGGCTGCAGAAGACCGTTGGCGGGTTTCGAGAAGAGATGGAAAATGTACTTTGATTGGATGAGTTGAAAAAAAAGGAATTTATTCTATACTCGTCGATAATCACGAATACGATACAAATATGCTCGCAGCGAAAAACTGTCCGGTGAAAATTATCATTGTAGAAAAAGTTCAATTTAATTCGAACTGCTCAAAGCACTATTCATTCTTTCAAAAACACTTTTTGTACTTTCCTATCCGAATCGTGAAGTTGAATAAAATACATTCCAACAGGTAAAGTCCGAATATCAATTTCATGGTTCATTTCCCATACTATTTTTTTCATCATCTGTTCTCCCAGAATTGAATAAATCACAACTTCAATCTCTTGCTTTCCTTTAAACTTAACTACCAATCTATCTGTGGCGGGGTTTGGATAAATCTGAAAATCTAAATCAATTCCTTTCTCATGAATTTGTGTTGGAGGTAAATCACAAACACATCGGATCGCAAAACCAGCATTAACATTAAAATAGTACTTAACAGCTTGTGCATTGTCATAGCTTAAAAGCGTTGCAAAACGTAGCACTCCTGCATTAGCTGTGGAAGACCACCAATGGCCGAAAAAACCTCTATAATTATATGGTCCGCTATCGTATCTATCACCACCGGGAAGCCCACTAAATCCACTACTGTCAGTGGCACCGGTATTTGGAAAATTCCAGCCGAAAATGGATTTCATTGCGCCACCGGCAACATTCGTTCCGCCCAAATAGCCTATTAAAATTATCCAGTCATTATCTACAGGCACATGCCAGTTTATCGGACAAATGTTATCAACTGCATACCAATTATACAAGGCACCATATACTCCTGAATACGATGATGAATCATTATTGTAATAAGACCTGGCGCCTGTTGAAAGTATACTCCATACAGAGTCATTTCTAACATTCGGAATAAAATTACCATATCGGTCATGAGTCACTCTGAGATTTTCCTTCATCCAGATCTGAGTTCCAATTGTGACAGTAGGATAAACATTCCCGTCAATATCTGTTACCGTCTGTCCATGAGATTGAATTCCAATGAATATGAGAGAAAGAAAAACAAGATTAATATATTTCATTTTGAATTTATTTTATAAATCAATTTGCAAATGACATCCACGAATATTTCATCCTTTAATTGCCCAACGAAGTTTCGAGGATTTCGCACTGGGATTTGCATTGCATTCTTCCGGAAAAGGACGAATTGGGCCCCGCTGGGCCCCGCTGGGCCAAGTCTTTAACGAAAGCCTGTGTGCAAGCTGACTTGGCCCGTTAGAACGACTAAGACCTTAGAAATATAATCATTTTTTTATGCAGCAGTATACTACTTACAACTTTAAGTTGTATTCCCATGTTTGCTAAATTTTCGATTACATAAAAATGTTTCAATTCTGAATCAAAAAACCGCTCGGCGGAATCTTTGAGCGCAAGACTGTGCGTCAGAGGATTCCGCCGCACACAGTACTTCAATATCATTTTCATTTGTATTTATTACTTTCATTTTTTTGTTGCTGCAATTTCTCTATAGAATGTTGAAGCCATGTTAATCAAATTCTTTTTAATGGGATCATCAACAAATGGTTCTACCCTGTGATAAACGGAGTCTTCGAATGATATTGTGACTGTAGAACGAGGCAAAAGGGTATGGACAGGAAGGCAATCTATTGCATCTTATTTCTCATTGAATTTCTTAATAAAAATTCCTCCATTTGTTGGTTGTAAGTGAATAGTGTCCGATTGCATCTTTGCACTATGCCACATGCCTATCAGATACATAAACAAGAAGGCGACTGTTTCCTGACATTAACCACTGTCGAATGGGTCGACGTAGTTATTAGAGAAAAATATAAGCAGATGATCTGCGAAAGCTTGAACTACTGCATGAAAAAAAAGGGATTGGAAATATTTTGCTATGTTATCATGACCAGTCCTATTCATCTGATTACAAGAACAAAGAATTCGGAACTTAGTAAAGTGATGCGCGACTTTAAGAAATTCACAAGCGGTACGTTAATTAATGAAATCCGCCTTGGGCGGGAAAGCCGGAAAGAATGTCTGCCTGCCTGATGCGAAGCAGGCAGGGCTGCTGAAAATATTCGAACAGGGTGGAGAAAAGCAAACAATTAAATCTGTGCATCAGCTATGGCAGTATAACAGCCCTGCCTGCATTGCATTACGGCAGGCAGGCATGCAGAAGAAGTTTACAGTCCGAAATTCACCCTTTCGAAAATCAAATACATTCATAATAACCCTGTGATGGAAGGGATTGTCGAATTTCCCGAGCAGTATTATTACAGTAGTGCCCGGGATTATGCGGGATGAAAGGGACCGGTTAACGTTTCTGTAATCAACCTGCACAATTTGTTTTACTTAATTGAAATACATTCATTGAACAACCCGGAAGTACTGTGTGCGGCGGAATGCCCCTACACACAGGCCACTGCACAAACATTCCGCCGAGCGGGCTGCAGAAGACCGTTGGCGGGTTTCGAGAAGAGATGGAAAATGTACTTTGATTGGATGAGTTGAAAAAAAAGGAATTTATTCTATACTCGTCGATAATCACGAATACGATACAAATATGCTCGCAGCGAAAAACTGTCCGGTGAAAATTATCATTGTAGAAAAAGTTCAATTTAATTCGAACTGCTCAAAGCACTATTCATTCTTTCAAAAACACTTTTTGTACTTTCCTATCCGAATCGTGAAGTTGAATAAAATACATTCCAACAGGTAAAGTCCGAATATCAATTTCATGGTTCATTTCCCATACTATTTTTTTCATCATCTGTTCTCCCAGAATTGAATAAATCACAACTTCAATCTCTTGCTTTCCTTTAAACTTAACTACCAATCTATCTGTGGCGGGGTTTGGATAAATCTGAAAATCTAAATCAATTCCTTTCTCATGAATTTGTGTTGGAGGTAAATCACAAACACATCGGATCGCAAAACCAGCATTAACATTAAAATAGTACTTAACAGCTTGTGCATTGTCATAGCTTAAAAGCGTTGCAAAACGTAGCACTCCTGCATTAGCTGTGGAAGACCACCAATGGCCGAAAAAACCTCTATAATTATATGGTCCGCTATCGTATCTATCACCACCGGGAAGCCCACTAAATCCACTACTGTCAGTGGCACCGGTATTTGGAAAATTCCAGCCGAAAATGGATTTCATTGCGCCACCGGCAACATTCGTTCCGCCCAAATAGCCTATTAAAATTATCCAGTCATTATCTACAGGCACATGCCAGTTTATCGGACAAATGTTATCAACTGCATACCAATTATACAAGGCACCATATACTCCTGAATACGATGATGAATCATTATTGTAATAAGACCTGGCGCCTGTTGAAAGTATACTCCATACAGAGTCATTTCTAACATTCGGAATAAAATTACCATATCGGTCATGAGTCACTCTGAGATTTTCCTTCATCCAGATCTGAGTTCCAATTGTGACAGTAGGATAAACATTCCCGTCAATATCTGTTACCGTCTGTCCATGAGATTGAATTCCAATGAATATGAGAGAAAGAAAAACAAGATTAATATATTTCATTTTGAATTTATTTTATAAATCAATTTGCAAATGACATCCACGAATATTTCATCCTTTAATTGCCCAACGAAGTTTCGAGGATTTCGCACTGGGATTTGCATTGCATTCTTCCGGAAAAGGACGAATTGGGCCCCGCTGGGCCCCGCTGGGCCAAGTCTTTAACGAAAGCCTGTGTGCAAGCTGACTTGGCCCGTTAGAACGACTAAGACCTTAGAAATATAATCATTTTTTTATGCAGCAGTATACTACTTACAACTTTAAGTTGTATTCCCATGTTTGCTAAATTTTCGATTACATAAAAATGTTTCAATTCTGAATCAAAAAACCGCTCGGCGGAATCTTTGAGCGCAAGACTGTGCGTCAGAGGATTCCGCCGCAC